>WGFP01000243.1 GCA_015492195.1 Acidiferrobacterales bacterium | reverse complement strand
GCTGACTCTTAATCAGCGGGTCCGGGGTTCGAGTCCCCGTGCGCCTACCAGTCTTTTCAATGGGTTGCGCGTTCAAACCCATAAATCTGTCCGGTGAGTGCTGACGTCAGGCAGTACGTCTGTGGGAAGGGCAATTTTGTCGCAACTTCCGAAGAATGTCGTGCTGGATATCCTTAAGCGGTCAAATCGCCGAAAGATCACTCCGCAAACCAAAACCGATATAAATGACCTTTTGGAAGAACTGAAAATAACCAAAGAGAAATCGTATTGCGTTCAGGCTGGTGAATTTATTCGCAATGAAATCAATTTGGCCGCACCAGTATTGAATGGACATCGTGAGCCCGCGGCGGCGGTTGTCATTTCCCGGCTGTACAGGAAAGAGGAAATAGCTGATATCGAGAATGAACTAGCACCACTTCTGCTTCAGACGGTAAAGGAAATATCTGGCGCGCTGGATGGTTGCCTGTGAACAAATGCTAAGCCGCTGATCCGTCTGGACTTTTCAGTGCAATGAAGTAGTGGCGATTGCAAGATTTCGGGTTTTTTTCGTCTGAACCTTGCAATATCTTGTGCCGATGGAAGATTCCCTCGAGGGCCGATCCGTGATTCTCTGGTCGCATCGAGGAGGGCTTGCGATGCGGCCACGGAAGACGGAGAGGACGGGGTCGAGCGATCTGTTCCGGGCCGGGCCCGGCTCGATCAGATCATCGACATGAAGCACGAACTGGGTAAGCGTCCGGTGAACCTGTTTTTGGCTATTTCTTAGGCCGTCGCATATTCGCAAGTCGGCCCATCTGGATTTTGATGATGTCCGGCTCGATATCTTCGCGTTCAAAAGGCCGACCATACCATTCGATCAGATGATCGTGTTCCTCGTGGGCCGGATCATTGATGGCCTCCAGGAACATCTCGAAGCCGGGCACGCCGCCGATATCTTCGGGCGGCGTGCGCCACTGCCCCTTGATGAACCGGGGCAGGCGCGAGCCCTTGGGCGCATCGAAGAGGTCGACCACCTCGATATGATGTTCCCAGTTGTCGCCCATATCATAGGTGTAGAGTCACTCGGTGACACCGCTATCGCGCAGCTTTGTCAGGCGCGCGGTTTTGGCGTTGTAGGTCTTGTCGCCGCCGAAGTTGTCATCGTAGGGCAAGCCATAGCGACGGCCGGCAAAATCGAACTCCCACAGATGGTAGTTGAACCATAAAAACGCGGCCTGGATGGTGTCGTGCAGACCGTTGAAGGTCATGGACAAGGGGACCTCGACCTCGCGCCAGGGCCTTGGATCGAGATCATTGAGCGTGATGCGCAGCCGGGCGGCATCCGGAGCGGCGGTTCTGGTCATGGCGTGCGCGCCTCACTGGCAAGGTTCCACGGCAGAAGTTCATCAATCCGGTTGATCGGATGATCGGCGATGCGGGTCAAGACGTCAACCAAACAGGATTCCGGATCGAGGCCGTTCAGCTTGGCCGTTTCGATCAGCGACAGGATGGCGACAGGGCTTTTGCCCGGCAGGAGGGCTTGCTCGCGCTCAAGCCATGCCTTGCGGGCTTCGAGCTTTGGTTTGGTTCCTGTCTGCCGCACCTGTTGCCGTACATCCGGCGGCGAACCGCGGATATCGGCCTCGATGTCGTAAAGCGCGCCGATCCGCCGCAAGGCCTTCTCGGCCATCGGCGCCTGTCCATTTACCGTCAAGTCGAAGAACTTGCGCCGCACATGTGCCCAACAGGCGGCCTCCATGATCGGCCGGCGGCTGCCCGGGTTTGTCGCCGTGTAAAGCTCTTTGAACCCGGCATATCCGTCGGTGTGCAGAACGCCCTTGAAGCGCTTGAGGTGCGATTGCGGATGTGTGCCCTTGCGATCCGGGCTGTAGTGATCGGCTGCCGCCGGTGGCGCATCATCATGCCATGGCCGCCCGTCACGCACATAGGTCCACAAACGCCCCTGCTTCGTTTTACCCCGGCCGGGCTTGCCCCGCGCGACCGGAAGGGACGGCATGGCAGCCTGAACGAGCGTATCGCGTGTCCTTGCACACAAGACGCGGGCGCACATGGCCGATGATATGGAACGATGCCGGCACATAGTCCAGAACTTCCGACACATCCTCACCCGCCTTGAGGAAGGCGTCGCCGCCGTCGGGACAGACGCATGCCGCTTCGTGAACCTGGATCTCGCGCGGCAGGTGATCCGGCAGCGGCTGACGAGAAGGCTTGGCCTTCTGCGGTTCGGGACGCGGGGATGGTTCCTCCGGCCGATCTTGCGCCTGCGTGGTTTCGATATCCTCGAGCGCCAGTTCCAGTTGCTCGATGGCTCGACCAATCTTCTTCCGAAGACGCTCCAAACCGCGCCCGGCGCAGGGTCGCCAATTGGATTTCAAGCTTCTCGATCAGCGTGCCCTGAAGGCGCAACTCGGCCGCTTGCGCGGCGATGATCGCGCGCAAGGCACGGGGATCGGAAGGAAGGGCATCAAGAACAGCATCCATGACCCTCAAACTATCCAATTTGCCACATTCGGAACAGCGCTATCAAACTGGAATCGCGAAATAATCAGGCAACACGCGCAGGCGGGGAGGTCCATGCCGGACGGCGCCAGTCGATCCCTTCCCAAAGCATGGCCAACTGCGCAGAGGTCAGCCTTGCCATGGCGTCCGCCGGCGACGGCCAGGGAAAGCGCCCACGCTCCAGAACCTTGCAGTAAAGGCAAAACCCTTGCCCGTCCCAGTAAAGCGGCTTGATCCGGTCGCCGCGCCGGCCGCGAAAGGCAAACACCGCACCCGAAGCGGGGCGTTGCCGTAAAACCTCCTGCGCCTGCACCGGCAGGCCATGGATCCCCTTGCGCATGTCGCTCGCCGCGCCGGCCAGATAAACCCGAACACCGGCACCGGGCGACAGCGCGCCGCAGATGCCGTTTGGGGCATTGTGTGGTACATCAGCCAAGCGGAGCCGGGACGCGGGAGCACAGCAGGAAGGCGAGGGCCATGGAGATTGTCTATTTTAC
>WGFP01000242.1 GCA_015492195.1 Acidiferrobacterales bacterium | reverse complement strand
TTGGCCACCGAGCCGAAGCCCGGGCAGTTGTCGGTGATCGGCAGGTCGTTGTCCACGGTCTTGGGCACGTGGATGGCCTGGATCGGGTAACCCATGGTCTTGGACAGTTGCGAGACCTTCAGGCAGGTGTCGGCGGAGTCGCCGCCGCCGTTGTAGAAGAAGTAACCGATGTTGTGGGCCTCGAACACCTCGATGAGGCGCTCGTATTCGCGCCGGTTCTCCTCCAGCCCTTTGAGCTTGTAGCGGCAAGACCCGAAGGCGCCCGACGGCGTATGGCGCAGGGCCCGTATCGCCGCGTTGGACTCCTTGGTGGTGTCGATCAGGTCCTCGGTCAGCGCGCCGATGATGCCGTTGCGGCCGGCATAGACCCTGCCGATCCGGTTCTTGTGCTTGCGCGCGGTCTCGATGACGCCGCAGGCAGAGGCGTTGATAACGGCGGTTACCCCGCCGGATTGGGCGTAAAAAGCGTTTTTAGGTTTGGTTCTGGATTTAGCCATGTGGTGATGTCACTTTCCGGAAGTTTTTGAATGATGTTTGAAATCGGTGGACGGTTAGGTATTCGCACCTGCATTGTTCGTGTCGGTTTCCGTTTTTTCAGCTCGTGATCGGATTGTACCCGCAGCAGCGTCACGACACACACTCGGCCAAGTCATCATAAACATCACGGCCAGCCCCGTACGGTTTGTGGCCCTTAGTAATAAACAGGCAGCGACAGGCGCCCACCAACCTTGAATATCGCGAAATGCGCTATGTCGGTGTGCTCAACCCGGACCTCTTTTTTGTAACGTCCTTCGGCCGTTGAGCATAGGGCCCAAAGCTCGGTTTTCGTGAAATCCGGCATTGAATCCTCAGCCATCGGGTGTCTGTTTTGAATCGCCTAAGCCTTGTTTAATAGGCTAAATTTCGTTATTTCCCGTCGTTGCTGCAAAACTCCGCGAGGCAAGGGGTTAGATTATCCCAATTTTTTGCGGCGATTCACCGGGAAAGATTAAATCGGGGAATAGGCGGTATTTATGACGGCAAGAAACCATTGACGCCGGGGTGGACAAGAATGTAGTTTAACCGGTCCTGCCCTAAAACCAGGGAAAAATCCTACGTTTTCAAGCAACACAAGAACTTAAAGCGAGAAAAACCATGAGAATCGTGCTATTGGGAGCGCCGGGTTCCGGCAAGGGAACGCAAGCTAAGTTATTGGTTGATAAATACAAAATCCCGCAGATCTCCACGGGGGACCTGCTGCGCGCGGCGGTGGCGGCCAGGACCGAGCTCGGCAGGAAGGCCAAGGCCGTGATGGAGGCCGGGCAGTTGGTTTCCGACGACATCGTGCTCGGCATTATTCAGGAACGCCTGGCCAAGCCGGATGCCAAGGGGGGGTTCATCCTCGACGGTTTCCCCCGCAATATCCCCCAGGCCCAGGCGCTGGATGCCATGTTGGCCCGGCTGGGGCAGCCCCTGCAACTGGCCCTGCTGGTGGATGTGGATGACGCTGTGCTGATGAAGCGCCTCACCGGACGCCGCAATTGTGGGTCGTGCGGCGCCATTTACAATATTTATTTCTCGCCGCCCCGCACGCCGGGTAAATGCGATCATTGCGGGGGCATATTGCAGCACCGTTCGGACGACAACGAAGAGACGGTGGGCAACCGGCTCAAGGTCTATCATGAACAGACCTCCCCCCTTGTTTCCTATTACAAGGCTCAAGGGAAGCTGCGCACCGTGCGCGGGGTCGGCAGTATCGCCGAGATTTTCCGAAATATATGCACGGTGATTGAGTCGCAGATACGGCCGCTGGCCGCGGTCATGGGTCAGATCGGGGCCTCACTCGCCGCCAAGGCAAAGGCGGCCAAGGCAAAGAAGGCGGCCGCCAAACCCGTTTCGGCGGTGAAGGCCAAACCGAAAAAGGCGGTCAAGAAAAAGGCCAAGAAGAAGGCTGTCAAGAAGAAAACCAAGAAAAAGGCAGCGAAGAAGGCGGTGAAGAAAGTCACCAGAAAAGCCAAAGCCAGAAAGCCGGCCAAAAAAACCAAGGCAAAAAAAGGCAAAAAGGCCAAAAAAACCAAGTAGGCCGGATTCGCGCCGCTGTGGAAGCAAAGGGCTCGGCACAAGCGGGCCCTTTTCTTTTCCGGCAAGACGGGCTAAAGGATGTAACACAGAGAGTTATCTAGGGAATCTCTGAATAATACGTTCAACCGCCAAGTCGCCAAGAAAAAAAGGGTATTGAATATCAAAGAGAAAAACTTGGCGTTCTTGGTGTCTTGGCGGTTCAAGTTCAATTAATCAGAACTTCCCTAGAGGGTTTTATTATTATTTAAGGAGTGTCCCGACGCATGACCCCTTTTGATGCCGGACGAGGCCGTTTCCCCCGCATTCGCATGCGCCGGATGCGGAAATCGGATTTTTCCCGGCGGCTGATGCGCGAATCGCATCTGCATGCCGACGATCTGATCCAACCCGTCTTTGTCATCGAGGGAAAGAACAACGCCGAGCCCGTTGCCTCCATGCCGGGCATTCAGCGGCTGACCGTGGATCTGGTCCTCAAGCAGGCGGAAGAACTCCTGAGGCTCGGGGTGCCCGCCATCGCCCTGTTCCCCGTGGTCGCGCAGGAGAAAAAATCCGCCCTCGCCGAAGAGGCCTACAATTCCAAGGGCCTTATCCCGCGGACCGTGCGCGAGCTGAAAAAGCGTTTCCCCGAGCTGGGGGTGATCACCGATGTCGCCTTGGACCCGTTTACCTCTCACGGCCAGGACGGTTTGGTGAACGACGCCGGCTACGTTATGAATGACGAGACGGTCGCGGCGCTGGTCAAGCAGGCCCTGTCCCACGTCGAGGCCGGTGCCGACATCGTGGCGCCTTCGGATATGATGGACGGACGCATCGGCGCAATCCGTGAGGCCCTGGAACAGGCCGGTCATATCCATACTCGCATCCTCGCCTATGCGGCGAAGTACGCCTCCAATTTTTACGGGCCGTTTCGCGACGCCATCGGTTCGGCCGCCAATCTCGGTGAAGGCGACAAGCACACCTATCAGATGGACCCGGCCAACAGCGACGAGGCGTTGCGGGAAGTGGCGCTCGACCTTGAGGAAGGCGCGGATATGGTGATGATCAAGCCGGGCATGCCGTACCTCGACATCGTGCACCGGGTAAAAGACCGCTTCGGCGCGCCGACGTTTGTGTACCAGGTCAGCGGCGAATACGCCATGCTCGCGGCGGCGGCGCAGAACGGCTGGCTCGACGAGCGCGCCGTGGTCATGGAATCCCTGCTTGCCTTCAAGCGCGCCGGCGCCGACGCTATTCTGACCTATTTCGCCGAACGGGCGGCGGGATGGTTAAAAGAGAGTAGCAAGTAGCAAGTTGCAAGTAACAAGAAGGAAAAACAATAAGTTTTCTCTTGCTGCTTGAAACTTGTTATATTTTTATGGGTTATTGTCACATTGAACACGCCGGCAATTTTGCCGACGTGTTTAAACATTCCGTCTTGACGCTTCTATTGCGGGAACTCCGCAAACAGGAACCCCCTTTTTGTTATATGGAAACCCACGCCGGTGCCGGTCGCTATGATCTTTGCAGCGACGCCGCGCAAACCAAGGGCGAACACCACCGGCGGGACATTGTTCGTTTGTGCGAGACCGCGTCGGCCCCGGAAGCATTATCGGATTATCTCGCGGCGGTGCGCGCCGTGAACATCGGTGGCGAACGGTCGGGCGGTTCAGCGGTGCGTTACTATCCGGGTTCGCCACGGATCGCGCGTTTCATGCTTCGGGATCAGGACCGGATGACCCTGTTCGAGCGTCATCCGGGAGAGGCATCACGTTTGGTTGCGGAATTTGCCGGTGACCCGCAGGTTACCGTTCACCAAGAGGATGGCTATGCGGGTCTTAAAACCTTGGTGCCGCCGAAGGCGCCGCACGGCCTGGTGTTGATCGACCCAGCGTATGCGCGGGCCGACGAAGCCGATGAGATGATCACCGGTTTGCAAGCCGCATACAATCGTTGGCCGAGCGGCCTTTACGCGGTCTGGTATCCCGTGAGAGACCGGGCTTCCTGTGAACGTTTTTATCGGGCATGGCGGGAAGGCGGCATGGGGAGGATACTGCGCGCGGAAATCTGCCCGCGTCCGGAAGACAACCCGCCACACATGAGCGGTTGTGGGATGTTGCTGCTGAATCCCCCGGCTTCCCTGGAAAACACCCTGAGACAGGTACTGCCGTGGCTGCTCAATGTGCTGTGCCGACGGGTTGGGACGGGTCATATGGCCGTGGATTGGTGGTAACCGCCATCTCCGGTGAAAAACTCATACTATTTATGAGATTAGCGACAAACGGTATATTTGTCTCGACAAACGGCAAGTCAGCCGGTAAATTAGAACCCGAATTCGGGAATTCCCGGAACAAAAACAACAATGGAGCAGGGCCTACAGAAGCAAGTGGGCCGAGAAGCTCGTTAATACGACCCCTTTTGGGGAGGGATCATGGAGACCGAGAGACGTGAATGTCCCCGGATACCGGTGGCGCTCGATGCGGTGCTGCGGTGCCAGGCGAGCACCGTCGTCTGTACCATTCGCGACATCAGCCTGAACGGCGCTTTTCTTGAAGCCCATCCCGAAGCGCTCCCTTACAACGGCGCGGTGGAAGTGGGAATCTGGGTGAATGCCGGGGGTAAAGTCAAAGACTACAATCTGCCGGCCACCATCCGGCGTGTCACGGAAAACGGGGCGGGTGTAAGCTTCGGCGATCTCGGACAGGATGCCTACTTCAGCCTGGTGGACCTCGTATATGCCGACCGCGCGGGTTCGAATCCGCTTCGCTCCCAAACAACGCTCTAGCCGAGAACAATTTCCTAAGCGGTACCCCAGTTTTTATCCTTGCATTGAAACCTCACCGTCCGTTGCTTCCTCCGGCGACGGCGAACTAATTCTGTGCACGCAAGCGGATCATGGACAGCAAGGCGATCGCCGCTGTTTCGATCCGCAGCACTGCTGAACCAAGGTTTATGGTTTTACCTCCCCGCGTCGTGACCTGCGCAATTTCCTCTTCCGTAAACCCGCCTTCGGGGCCGACCATGATCGTCACGCCGGAGGCAAGGGTTGAGCGATCAGGGACCGGGGGGGCGTCACCGGTTGGGTGGGCCAGCCACACCGTATGATTCACCGCCGTCGCGCGCGACGCCGCCTCTGCGGGCGTCAGGGCGTCGTGGATCATGGGAAGATGAAGCCTCCGGCTTTGTTTGCAGGCCTCAAGACAGATGCGCCGCCAGCGCTTTTCCGCGTGGGCGCCGGCTTTGACCACACTGCGTTCGCAAAGCAACGGGGTGAAACCGGTCATGCCCAGTTGGGTCGCCATGTCCAAAAGCACCGCTTGGCGGTCGCCTTTGGGCAGGGCGCAGGCCAGGTGCACGGACGGATGCGGCGGCGGTTCGGTGTGGCGCTTCATCAGACGTGCCGAAAGTTTTTTGCCGCGGCGATCGATGGCCTCGAGTTCGGCGCGCGCCGTGCCACCACGGCCGTCAAACAGTTGCAGGACATCGCCGACATGGAGGCGACGCGCGCCGGCGGCGTGACGCGCCTCATTGCCGCTGAGGGTGATCGTCCCCCCAACGGCGGGCAGGTCCCGGCAATAGAACAGCGGCTCGGACATACGCGGCTTTATGTCATTTGATGACCGGCGCGGGTGTAATAAACATCATAACGCACCAGCTTGCCGGAATAGGATACGGTGGGTTTGGGGGCGAGCGGCGGCGCGTGGTCGGGGCGCTTGACGACAACGCGGTCGGCGGCACAGCGCCGACTGATCTCAAGCAATTCCCGGGCGTCGGTGTCGTCTCCGACGAGCATGCGCAGCAGGCGAATTTCTTTTTTTACCGCGGCCGATTTTTTTCGTTTTGGCGGAAACATGGGGTCGAGATAAATGACATCCGGTTTGGGGCGAATATCAGGGAGCACCTCCCGCGCATCGGCCGTGACGAGATGTAATCTGTTGCCGCAGGCGCGGGAGAGAGTTTCCCGTTGCTGCGCCCGACGCAGGCCGTCCCGCAGCAGTGCCGCAACGGCACCGTTGCGTTCGATCGCCGTAACCCGGTAACCCATGCATGTCAGCAAAAATGCGTCATGGCCGAGACCCGCGGTGGCGTCCACCACCACGCGGTTTTTGGCGCCGATGGCGCGCGCGAGCGGTTGACGGCGCGAGAGGTTCGGGCCGAAGGGCCGCACGTCCGGATCGCCGAATTCGGCAAACACCGGGCCCGTGCGCGGGTTTCGGCAATCGCGCAGTTCCAGGCGTTTGGGTGTGCATACCAGCAACAGCCGGAATTCCTGTCCTGATCCGGGCTCGGTCCACGGCAGCCCCAACTCGCTTGCCAAGTCGGCCGCCGCCCGGCGCGTGACGGGGTCGGGCTCCGAATCCGTGACCGCGATACCGATTTTTCCACCGTTTGTGTAGGCAACCCGGGAGTCTGACGCGGCGTTACTCAGTGGAAGTTTCCGCATCTTGTAAGCATACCATGTGCCTTGGGCCGCCCGCGTCGCGCGGGCGTTTCCCCTTAAACAGGGTACAATGCTTCTTTTCAGAGGATTTCCGAGATCGGATATCATGCCGTGTTGTTGCAACCATGCCCGCGGGGCGGACCGCCTCTTTTCTTTGTTTGCCCGCCGGTACCGTAAACGCTATCAAAAGAAAGGATTGGAGAAATCCCAAAAGCATCTGATTGAGGGTTTGAAAAAGGCGGGCATAGCCGGCACTTCAGTCTTGGAAATTGGAAGCGGCGTCGGTTATCTGCATCAGTTGCTGCTGCAGGCCGGAGCCGCGCGCGCGGTAGGTGTCGATCTTTCGGAGAAAATGCTGACCGAGGCGCATATCCTCGCACGGGAAAACGGTCTTTCGGGTCGTGTTGAATACCACCACGGCGATTTTGTCGACCTCGCCGATACAATTGCGGACGCCGACGTGACCATTCTGGACAAGGTCGTTTGTTGTTACCCGGATGCCGAGGCGCTGGTCAAGCGCTCGCTTGCCAAAACGCGCCGGGTGTATGCGCTGACCTACCCGCGTGACCGTGCCTTTATCCGTTTCGGCATGACCCTGTTCGCGTTTTTTCTATGGCTGATTTGCTCGCCGTTTCGCAGCTACGTGCATGACCCGGAGAAGATAGAGTCTTGGATCCAGGCGGAAGGATTCAAGAAACACTGCCAGAACGAGACACCGATCTGGCTTACCCAGGTTTATGTTCACTCCGACGTTTCAGGGCGCGGAAGAAAGCACGGATCCGGTTAGCGTTTGCTCCAATGTCGCCGCCGCCGCCGAATCGCGATGCGGAACGCATGTCAATTCGACTTTCTCCGTTGACCTCCATGATCCGTATAACTACATCGTCTTTGAATCCGAACCAAAACGTGGTGTCCGCCGCCTCAATACGTCCTTCGTCGCGATCGGATGCCAGTACTTCCCAGCCCATTTCGCGGACGGTGTCGAGAGCATGGTCAAAGGCCTGGGTTACGGGCATTTGCAAGAAAACCGGTTTGATGTCCGGATAGGCCTCTCGCTGCATGGCGGCTAAGGCCGGACCGCCGTATACATGTGATGTCGGCGTAAACCAAAAATCGGGAGGGTTTTCTGTATCCGTGGTGATGTCCTGGATCGGCGGCAGCTTTTGCTTGGCGTAGTTCCAGTACGCCGGTAATACAATCGTCGGTATAAGCACGATCAGCCCGAATAGCCCCAATAAAAAACCCCGCCTGCCGCTTCGCGGCCGTGCCTTCAACGTACCCATCAAACAAATCACAACGGCAAGCGTTCCGCCGTATGCGATCCACCGCAGGATCTGTGAGGCGAAATCGTAATTCCACCAACCCCAGCGGCTTCCCATCGGCGCCATGACGGCGATTACTACCGTGGCGATCGCCAGCACAAAGCCCACGACGGCCGGCTTGTAAAAGGGCCGCATCTTTCCGTTATTTTTCCGGACGGTCATCTACTGAGATCTTCGCAGTCAAGCCTTGAATTTTGAATTGGTTTAAGTTTGGTACATTATGCGAGATTCGAGCCCCCGCCCCGGCGCTCTTGGGGTCTGTCAATGCCGCTTGACGATATCGATGCAAGGTTACGTTCGTATGTTTGCAGGTTGGTATAGCGGGCGTTGGAGCGGGGAAGGTTATGCGGTCATACGAAAATCGTTGCTGAATTTCCAAGATGTTTAGGTTTTTTCTCCCGCCTTCTTTTTTTCAATCTCACGATGTACTTCCGTCATGTCAAGCGCCTTGGCTTTGTTGATTATTTCTTCCAATGCCGAAGCCGGCAGTGCGCCGGGTTGGGAGCAGATGATAATTTTCTCACGGAAGATCATCAACGTGGGAATAGAGCGGATCTGGAAATGGGCGGCCAGCGCCTGTTGTTCCTCGGTGTTGATTTTGGCGAAAACAACATCCGGATATTTCTCCGAGAGCTGTTCGTAAGTCGGCGCGAACGATCGGCACGGCCC
>WGFP01000241.1 GCA_015492195.1 Acidiferrobacterales bacterium | reverse complement strand
GGCGGTAGATGCGCTCTTCCAACGCATGGGGTTTGATCAGATCTTCCAGATGGTACACGGCGGGTTTTGCGACCTCGCCTTCCACCGCCACGGTCCAGGGTCGGGTTTTGAAATCCTTGGCGTACTTGGCGGGGTCCCCCTTGCCCGTGCCGAATTCATAAAAATTGTTGTACCGCGTCACGTTCTGATAGGAAGTCGGCTTCTCGTCGGTCGCGAACGGTCCTTTGCGCACGTTCGGCAGTTTCTTGCCGGCGTGCGCCTGAGCGGGCAACAAACCCGGTGTCGCGGCGAGCGCCGCCGTCAAGGTCGCCCCGCGCAAAAAACGCCGACGCTCGGCATAAACGTCTTTGTCCGTGATTTCCGAAGGCCGGATATCGTCGGGTTTTTTAATCAGCATCCATTTCCTCTGGGGGCGTGGTTCGGGCAGTCTATCTATCGACCCGGAATCGGGTAAATAGTTGCTCCTTTCATTTCTTTGTATGGTTTTTCGCCCTGAAAACCCTTGGGAAGCTCCGATCAATTTGTCATGCCGGACTTGATCCGGTATCCAGATCTCTGATCTTTATTATGGATTCCGGCCTTCGCCGGAATGACGGTTGAGAAATTAATCAGAGCCTCCCTTGTTTTTAATTTTTATGGGTACACCTAAAATAGCGGCATGTGCGGGGGGATCGAATACAAAGAGGGTGGCAGAATTCTGCGCATCTACTTCCCCAACCCCAAGGCCGCGCTGCCGGTAAGGCGCAAGTCCGGCGACGTGACGTGGCTTCCGTGGGGCCGGCGCGAGACGGAGTCGGTGCCGCTGCCGCAGGGCGGCTGGGCGCGGCTTGAATCCATCCAGGCCGGAAAGTGGGAAAAATACCATCCCCGGCCCGTGCTGATTCCCGCCTTGCGCTTCATGGAAAAAGACGACCGCCGTGTCTCGCACTGGTTCGAGGTGCCGGCGTCGGAAATGATTCAGGGGCTGGTGGCGAGCATCAACGATGACAGCAGGGTTTACGTGGTCACGGTGCAAACGCCGCCCGAGTTCCCCCACATCCACGACCGCTGGCCGCGGCTGGTCGCCCGGAAATCTTCGCCAACCCTCGCCGCAACAAAAAACCCGTAGCGCGAGCCGGCGCTACGGGCATTTGAATCGGTCGGCCGTAATTTATTGACGCGCCCGCAGGGCGGCGATCCGCTCTTCCAGCGGCGGGTGGGACATGAACAGGCGTTTCAGGCCGCTTTTCGGCATTCCGAAAATGCCGAAGGCCGCCATCTGATCCGGGAGTTGCGGCGGCTCATGGGCCTGTTTCAGCCGTTCGAGTGCAGCGATCATCTTCTCCCTGCCGGTGAGTCGGGCACCGCCGGCGTCAGCGCGAAATTCGCGTTGACGGCTGAACCACAAGACAATCATGCTCGCCAGAATCGCCAGGACGATCTGGGAGATGATGACCGTGATCAAATAGGCCGGGCCGTAACCCCGCTCGGTCTTGAACACCACCCGGTCCACGACGTGACCGATCACGCGGGACAGGAAAATCACAAACGTATTGATCACCCCTTGAATCAGGGTCAGCGTCACCATGTCGCCGTTGGCGATATGGCTGATCTCATGACCTAGCACCGCTTCCGCTTCGTCCCGGTTCATGGACTGCAGCAGGCCGGTGCTCACCGCGACCAGGGCGTTGTTGCGCCTCATGCCGGTGGCGAAGGCATTCATGTCCGGCGAGTGGTAAACCGCCACTTCCGGCATGCCGATGCCGGCCTGTCTGGCCAGCCGGCGCACGGTTTCCACCAGCCAGGCCTCGGTGGCGTTCGACGGCTGGCCGATGACTTGCGCTCCGGTCATGCGCTTGGCCATCCACTTCGATATGGCCAGCGAAATGAACGAGCCGCCGAAGCCGAAGATAGCGGCGAAGATCAACAGGGCCTGGATATCCAGGTTGATGCCCTCTTTGTCGAGCAGGGTATCCACGCCCAGCACGTTCAGGACGATGCTGAGCACGACGATAATCGCGATGTTAGTGGCCAGAAACAGAAAAATGCGTTTCATAAATCAAATTCTCCGATGCTGTAAACTCGAAATAGGGTTTTTCAACCACGTTTAGATGGGGTCCGCGTTCTTAAAGTTCAATGCCGAAAGCCGGGGGTCATTTTACCTGAGGCCGAAGTGCGGCGTCACCGCCGGTAGGCGGCCCCCCAGATGCCCCTTGAGAATTTACGGCGATCCGCCCAGATGCTGCGATTCCGGCGATCGCGGAGCTGCGGTTCCCACCGGATCATGGAACGGCGGTCGCCGCCGTTTCGCCGCTCCGCCCGGCGCCGTTCAACGCCGTTGTATCCAAACGCTATGGGTTTATTTTGTTGCATGGCTCCTCCCCCTCCTGGTGTCCCGACATAAGCTATCATGAAACCCGGGGGGAGTTGAACAAATGCCGGGCACGCTGCTACTAAAGATAAGAGATTGATTTTATGCTATATTATTTAAAATCAAGCCCTTCGGTACGCAGACCAAAACCGTGGTTTAATCAAGCCACAAAATGATTATGGACAACCATTTTGCCGTTCCCTGAACACGGATGCCATGAAGCACGCCTCAAACAATCAAGCCATTGACGCCCAGCAACGGGAAGCGCTGGTCTCGATGACGGCGCTCTATTTCATCGAGGAACACGCCCTGCTGCCGCGGGAACAACTGGAAGACGCGAAAAAAAGTCTACAGGCCCTGTTCCTCCGAACCAGCGGCGAAGAAACCATGCTGCGCAAATTGATAGACATCCTGAAAACCACGCGCAATATTCATCAGTCCTTCGCCAACATCTCCGGCATTCTGACGGGGATTTCCAAATGCGTGCTGGTGGTTGACGGCAAAATCGCCGCCCTGCGGCAATACCTTGAACGCTTCAAGGTGACGGCTGAAGAGAACACCGACTTTATGGGGCCGTTTATGTCTTTCTCCCAGGCCTTTCTGCAGAAAATCGAGACCTACTCAAGAGACATTCAGGAATATCTGGAGCTGAAGGAAAAAGAGGCGCGCTACAACAGCATGTACCAGATTGCGCGGGAAGCCAGGGAGCGCCTCAAACAGCGGCTCTCCGGTTCGCTCGGCTCAAAAACCCACGGCGAGATCGAAACCAAGATCAAAGAAGAAATCGTCGCGTCGTTTGACTACGGAGAAACGGAATCCAACCTCAAATACGCCATGCGGGAATCACGCAACATGGAGCAGGAAATCCATGGGCGCTTGGCGGAAATCAAGGCCATGTGCCAGATGGCCATGAACCCGGCCATGCGCGAACAGAACAACGACTCAACTGCGAATCCGGGGGAACAATACGAAGACGTTTACAGGCTTTTTTCCGGCGCCTTGCGCAAACACCCGCGACTGTTACAAGTGAAAGACGCCGTTCTTGAGTTATTCAAGTTATATCAACATTCCTATGGCATGTTCGGTCTTGATTTCAACAATCTGAACAAGGCCATCGAAACCATGATCGACAACACCGAAGCCTATTTCGAGGCCAAGGAGGAAGACCGGGACATCATGGCGAAGCGGAACAAACTAAAGAAAATAGAGGGGCTGATTCCCTTTCTTGAGCGCACCGCCGAGACGTTGACCGACGAGGAAACAAACACGTACATCAAGTACTCGAAAAAGCTATCCGGGATCATCTCCGAAAAAAAGGCGCGTTGGTCCACGATCGGCGAGGAACTGCTCCGGGCCAAGGTTCAGGCGGAAGCCGAATTGAGCACGCGCATGTAGCACGCGCGTCCCGATCCCGCTCGGGCATGATTTTCTTTTCCCAAAAAGATCCGCGCTTTTGTCATTACTTAAGCGGGGCGCTGCACCGCCAGCAGATTTCAAAGGCTCCGGGATTTTGTTCACCGCAGGCGGAGCAGCGAACGGCCTCCGTCGTCCCGTCGGCGTTCTGATATTCTTCCAGAAGCTCCCTCGCCCGCGCCTGATCGGATTCATCAATCAACCATACCTCCGGATAGACATGGGTAAACGGGATCTCGCCGAGCCCGCCCTGGGCGTGCTCATTAAAGATACGCGCCTCGATACCGGCATGCTCCAGCAGATGCAGAATCAGGTAGGCTTCCTGAAGGTTGGCCGCGGAACAAAGTTTCTGCATGGCCGCAAGGCCACACTGCCCGTTAATCCAAGCGGAAGCCGATTTTCAGCATGACCTGGTAATGCGCAATCTTGCCGTCCTTCAGATGGCCGCGCACCTCCCCCACCTCGAACCAGTCGAGATTGCGAAGTGTTTTTGCGGCACGCGCAACGGCGTTCTGAACGGCATCGTCTATCCCCTTGGTCGAAGATCCGACAAGCTCGACGGTCTTATATACGTGGTCGCTCATGGTTGTTTCTCCTTTTCTGACATGACCAGGCCCATTGTTTCACTTTTTCGGTCCGGTGTGCCAGTGGTCAGCCGATTCATACCGGCCTTGGCGACGCCGGTACGGCCTTGCGCAACTGAAGTGCCCCCCCGAATCTTGAACATAACACACTGGTCTATAAATATTTTAAGGTGTTGCGGCGACCCGCGGGTGGGCTTTTCCCCGGGCGCTGGAGTACAATTCTCATGTATGTCGAACTCAGCCTAGGCCATGGAGGCACAGGGGTCGGGGGTTTATAACGTGGCCGGTGCTACTGCGTGTCCTGTAATTTCGTCTTCCTACGCCATGACAAGGTCATGGGGCTGTAAACAATGAAAAAGAAAGTTGATGTCCGTCAGCTTGAGGTAGGCATGTATGTCTTGGATCTGGACCGTCCCTGGCTGGAGACGCCCTTTCTTTTCCAGGGGTTCGAGATCCGCTCACAGGACGACATCGCGGAGCTTCAACGCTATTGCAAGTACGTATATATCGATGTCCCCGAATCCTCCGATATATCCCCACATCTTCATGCCCGTGAGAAGGATAAGGTTCCCTATTCCATACAGACCGGCGACAGGGAAAAAAATTTTGAATATGCCTTCCTGAAAATAACCAACCGGCCGCGGAACCGGCCCCTGTATCCGGACCAGACGACGCTTGAAGAGGAAATCTGCGCGGTCCGGGAACACCATGATCGAACCCGGGAGCTGATCTACACGGTCATGCAAGACATCCGTCTTGGAAGAAACATCCAATCACTGGACGCAAAAAAAGTCGTCGGAGCGTTGACGGAAAGCGTGATCCGCAATCCCGACGCCCTGATCTGTTTCATCCAGCTCAAGAAAAAGGATGAGTACACGGCGTTACACAGCCTGAGGGTGTGCATTTTGGCTCTGGCCTTCGGCCGGCATCTGGGCCTTGAAAAAGAGGAACTCAACGTGCTTGGTATCGGCGCTCTGCTGCACGACATGGGTAAAATGAAGGTGCCGAATGAAATTTTGAACAAGCCCGGGGCCCTGGATGAGCGGGAATTCGAGATCATGAAGAGCCACGTTCCGCGCGGCGTGGAGATCGTGGAACAGGCCGGCAATATCCCGCCGGCCGCCGTTGAGGTCGTACGCTGTCACCACGAGCGTTACAACGGCCGCGGTTACGTCAGCGGGCTGAAAGGAGAGCAAATCGGGCTGTTCGGGACAATCGGCGCCGTCGTCGACTGCTACGACGCCATTTCCAGCGACCGCGCTTACCGAGGGGGTATGTCGACACACACCGCGCTCAGAAAAATGTATGAATGGCGCAACAAGGACTTTCACCCGAAACTGGTGGAACAGTTTATCCAATGCATGGGGATCTACCCGATAGGCAGCGTCGTAGAACTGAACACGGGCGAGATCGGCGTGGTCGTCACCATGAACCGGGTACGCCGACTTAAACCGCGGGTGACCCTGGTACTCCAACCCAACGCCAGCCCTTACCCCAGCCAGAAGACCGTCGACCTCATGCAACACAAAACCCGCGACGGCCGGCCGTGCGAAATTGAGCGCGTGCTCGAGCCGGGAACCTACGGCATCAACCCGACCCACTACCTTCCCGTAAGTGCCGCCTCCGGATTCTAGACATTTCGTGAGCGCTTTAATCCCCGGTCGGGTAACGGGACATAAAAAAACCGCCGTCCATCTGCCGGCCGTCAGGGAGAGTTGGCGGCCGCACAGACATGGCTGGACGGCGGGTGCCACAGGAAGGCAATAAACAAACGCTCCCAAATTTCAACCCCAATGGCATTGACCTAGATCAAGTGGAACCAGGGAAAATCATAATCAACAACGTTACATTAAAAATAACGATTTTAGTTTCACTTACAATAGATTGAGTTGACCGCCCCGGCGCGCGGGGATGTGAAAGCGCGCGGTATTCAACGTCAATGGACTTTGGTTGAGCCCCAGACGCTTACACGCCAGCCGGAAACGGCGGCGAATGATTTCCGCGTATTCGCCGGTGCCGGACATACGGGAACCGAAACACGGGTCGTTCTCCTTGCCTCCGCGGGTCTGGCGCACCAGCGCCATGACATGCGCCGCTTTCAGGGGCGCGTTCACCTCCAGCCATTCCTTGAACAAATGTTTAATTTCATGCGGCAGGCGCAGCAGCGTATAGGCGGCCCAGCGAGCGCCGGCGCGACGGCAAATCTTAAGAATGGTTTCCGTCTCGCCGTCGTTGAGAGCCGGGATCACGGGCGCCGCCATGACACCGACGGGAATGCCGGCCGCGGTCAGCGCGCGGATGGTATCGACACGACGTTGGGGCGCGGCAGCGCGCGGTTCCAGGCGGCGCGCCAGACTCCGGTCCAGGGTGGTCACGGTGACAAAAACCTGGACAAGCCCCTTTTCAGCCATGGGCGCAAGGAGATCGATGTCGCGTTCGATCAGGGACGACTTGGTGACGATGAAAACCGGGTGATCATGCGCCGCCAGCACCTCCAGGATCCGGCGGGTAATGCCCAAGCGGCGCTCGATCGGTTGATAGGGATCGGTGTTGGTGCCCATCGCGATCGGACGCGCGCGATAGCGCGGCCGGCGTATTTCCCGCGCCAACAACGCCGCGGCGTCGGGCTTGGCGAAAAGCCGGGTTTCAAAATCGAGGCCGGGCGATAACCCCAGGTAGGCGTGGGTCGGACGCGCGTAGCAGTAGATGCAGCCGTGCTCGCAACCGCGATAGGGGTTGATGGATTGCTCGAAAGGGACGTCCGGCGAATCGTTGCGCGTGATAATCGTGCGCGCCGCATCCACGCCCACCGTCGTCCGCGGTGCGGGCGCCTCCGCATCGAGGCCGCCCCAACCGTCGTCCACGGCCTCATGCCGGTGGGATTCAAACCGGCCGTCGGCATTCGTGAGCGCACCCCGCCCCTTGTGCGCCCGGCGTGGAGTTTCGCCGGTGATGATCGGTTTCGGCAACACGGACTCGCTTCCTGATCGGTTTGGATAAGGTTTCTTTTAGGGCACCTGATCGGCAATGATGGTGCAAATCACGGCGCGCCGGTCACGCGGCCCGTCGAACTCACAAAAGAACACATTCTGCCAACGCGACAGGCCGAGCTTGCCGTCAATCAAGGGGATGGTCTCCGACGGCCCGACGAGGCCCGATTTGATATGCGCGTCGCCGTTCCCGTCCTGCCGGTCGTGCAGCCAGACGCCCTTGGGAATCAACTTCTGCAAACACTGCACCACGTCGGTCTGCACGCTCTCGTCCCAGTTTTCCTGAATCATGAGGGCGGCGGTCGCCCCCTGAGCATACAACGCCACCACGCCGTCTTTCACGCCGGACGCCTTGACCGCGTCTTCGACCTGTTGCGTGATATCCACCAGATCTTCCCGCCGGTGGGTCGACAATTCTATTATCTGCCTCATACTCCGACTCTGTAAACCAAGGGCCGACAAGGATTCAAGATCATCTAAATTAAATCGGCCGCAGCGGGTTTGCAAATACAGGCAAGAGGGATGCGTGATGGCTGAAATAAAACGCTACGCCTTGTGGCTGCGGCCTGAAAATGAGGCGCACGAGCGGTTTCAGGCGCTTATCGCCATCCTGAGCCGGCGGTATCACGCCCCGCTTTTCGAGCCGCATATCACACTGCTCGGCGGTATCACGGGAACCGATGCCGAGGTGACGGCCAAGACCGCACGGCTTGCCGTTGAGATCGAGCCGTTCGAGGTGCAATTGACCACAATGGATTACCGGGACGAATACTACCGCTGCCTCTACGTTAAAGCCGTCCCGACGAATACCCTCCGGGAAGCGCATCACCTGGCCCGGCGATGGTTCGAGCCCGCGTCCGGCGACGAATACCTGCCCCATTTAAGTCTTTTGTACGGCGACTTCAGCGCGCAGGAAAAAGAAAAAATCCTGGCCGAGATCGGCCGCGGGTTTAATTCAACGTTCCACGTGAACCGTCTCGCCCTCTATGCCACGGAGCAAGCCCCGGAGAAGTGGCACTGCCTCAAGACCTTCCCGCTTATGCTTGGGGATGAATGTATTTAGCTCGAAGCCAGCTTGTCGGCCAGTCGCGTGGTCTCGGGCAGGCGGTACTTGGTCGTGCAGCGCAACACGTAAGCAATCGCCGTTTCCAGGCTCACCCGGTGGCCGACGGAGACATACACCGGCTTGACGGAGGTGCGCGTGCGCAGCACCGCGCCAATGATTTCGCCCTTATCATGCAGCGGCACCCAGCTTCCTTTTTTCCCGCGGAGGTTCGTCATGCTCCCCGACCAGCCGTGACTTGGCAACACCGACGCTGGGAATATCAACAAGCACCCCCAAATGGCACGCCAAGCCGAAACGCCGGGGATGCGCCAGGCCCTGCCCATCGCACAGAATGAGGTCGGGTCTGGCCTTAAGTTTCCGTAAGGCCTTGAGCACGGCCGGCACTTCGCGGAAGGAAAGATAACCCGGCACATAGGGAAACCGCGTCGGCGTGCGGGCGACAGCCCGTTCACACAACTCCAAGCTCGGAAAACGTAATACCGCCACCGCCGCGCGCGTGACCGCGCCGTGCTTATCAAAACCGACATCTACCCCTGCGACAGTTTTTACTTCCGCGAACCTGTTCTGGGTAATGACCCTGTCGCGCAACGCCTCCTGAATCGCACGCGCCTTCGCCACCTTTACCGGCCAGGAATGTGTTGGAGAAATTTTCAATGTGGACGCCCGTGGATTATCGGCTTCCGGTCTCTGCAAGATTAGTACGCTATCTTAATCTTCTCCTTCCATCAAAAAGATTCATTTCTTTGGTCTCTTGTGGTATCGTAGTTATCCGGTTTATCGCTTTATCCACTTACATGGGAGTTATCAAAAGCATGACGATAGACCGTAATACCCACCTTGCGCTTGCTGCGCTCATTGCGGTCCTCTTTACTCTTTTAGTTTTACCCCAACACTCACAAGGCGAAGATACCCGGCACGTTCGGCCTGCGCGATCACAGGAAGCGGCGCCCGCCGATCCGTTATCCGTCGCACAAACACAGATTGCCCGGTTGCGACGGACGGCCGAGCAGTTGCAAGTCCTTGCCGTACAGCCGATGCCCGGTAACTTGTCGCCGGAGGAACAGGCTGAACTGGCACGCCACACACAGTGGCTAAGGGACGCCAGCCGTCTCGTTCGAACGCTGGCCGACAACTGGGAACAGCGACTTCAGCCTTTGACCGAACAACGGGGGTTTCAGGGGACAGGCAGTCTGCGGCTCAAGGACCTCAACGCGTTTTTTCAGCTGCAAACGCTCGGCCTGAAGCGCAAGTTGGAGCGGGAAAACGGCCAGATTTCGTTGGATCCCGAGTCCGTGAGGGCGTCCTACCGCACCGCAAAGGTGGTGATCAACAACATGGAGTAGCGGCAAGGCGTGCCGCGGCACTCTCCCGGCTTCGGACAACGGAAGCCAAGTGTTGGATTTTCCTGCGTTTTATCCGGCCAGCCGCAAATAATGGACGCTGAAGAATTGCC
>WGFP01000240.1 GCA_015492195.1 Acidiferrobacterales bacterium | reverse complement strand
GGCCCTGGTCAATTATGGGCTGACCTATTCCGTTCCCTGGCATATTCGCGACCTCAGCCCCACCGGGGCCTTCGTAGAAATGGATCCTGCCGATTTTTCCGAAGGTGCATACGTTGAGTTCGTGTTGCGGTTTCAGTACAAAGGCAAACCCATCGAACATCGCCTACCGGCCAAGGTGACGCGCATTGAGCCGAACGGCATCGCCTTGCGGTTCGGCAATTACGACGATGAGACGTATACGGATTTGATAAATCTGCTGTACGCGATGTAAAATCCATCCTGATAGATGAGTAGCAGAATGCCGCCTTCGGGCGGCATTTTTTTGGCGGATCACCCCTCTGCTCGCAGGTACTGTACAAGCGCCCCGTCTGGCGGCGCCAGGGCGGCACCGAGCATGAGAAATTTGTGCCGCTCGGCGAACTCAAACGGAATGTATTACGCATTGTTCCCGACTGATTGCCGGCATAACGCAGGCCCATGATCCACGGAATATGGGCTATACTTGGTTTAGCCGTTTATAAACAAGCCTGTTTTGACGCCCGCTGCAACCAGCTGCTTTTGTGTACCTTCAAAGTATTCTTAAATTAATCATCGAATAGGGGAGAGCTATGTCCACCGAGGCCACGACCGGCGGCTCCAAAATACGCCTGCGTCATCACGGCGAGGGCGGTGAACTTTTTGTAATTTTTATCGTTAATCTTTTCCTTAAGATCATCACGCTCGGCATTTATCACTTCTGGGCCAAGACACGCGTCCGGCGCTATCTCTGGACCCATGCCAGCTTTGACGGCGAGTATTTTGAGTACACGGGCCGCGGGATGGAACTGTTTCTCGGATTCCTGAAGGCGATGGGGGTCCTTATCCTGATCGTCCTGGGATTCCTCGGTCTTTCCGTGGGATTGGCAATGATTGATCGGTCGCTTGTGTCGGTAGCAATGTTACTTATCTATGCCACATTTTTCTATCTCATAGGCGTCGGCATCTACGGCGCCCGCCGCTACATGTTGAGCCGCACCCGCTGGCGCAGCATACGCTTCTCCCAAACCGGTTCTCCCTTTGACTACGCCAGAAAGATGTTCGGCTACACGTTGTTGACCGGATTGACGCTTGGGCTGTACCTGCCTTTTATGAAAAATCATCTCACCAGCCACATGCTGAACCATATGCGTTTTGGCAATGAGCGGGTGGAATACGACGGCAAAGGCAGGGACCTTTTCCCGAGGTTTCTGGTTACCTATCTGCTGACGATTCCGACACTGGGCCTGATATGGATCTGGTATTCGGCCGCCGAAGCGCGCTATTACGCCGGGCATACCCGGTTTCAGCAGTTACGTTTTCATCTCACCTTCACCGGCGGTCAATTGTTGTGGCTGTATTTTAGTAATCTGTTATTGTTGGTCGTCACGCTGGGCTTGGCGTTCCCCTGGGTGATACTGCGCACAACGCGCTTCACCTTCGGCCATCTGGAGATTTCCGGGCAGTTGGATCACGCCGCGATTGCCCAGAGTGCGGAAAAAGCGCCGACCACCGGTGAGGGCTTGGTGGAAGCCTTTGACATGGGCGGTATCTAAGGAAATTCTGATTAATATGATCTCTTAACGCAAAGGCGCGAAGAAAAGTGGCGCAGGGACGCGCCGATTACGGAGCCAAGGGTGCAAAAGCCGATGAAAATAAAAGATATCCATCCTTTGCGTCTTGGCGCCTTTGCGTTGAAAATTAATAAATCAGGGGTTCCCTAAAATCATCAAGTGACGTTTACGGGTTATCTGACGGATGGCACCACGGCGTTGCGCCGTGACGTGCATGTCACGGTCGACCCCCGCCGCCTGCAAATCCTTGACCAAGCAGGAAGGCTTGTTGATGAGTGGCCGTTGGACGGGTTACGGCTGGCGGAGGAGGTCTACCGGGGCCAGCCGGTGCGCCTCGTCCATCGCGACCGCGGCGAGGCGTGTCTGACGTTTGAAGCCCACGACATCCTCGAACAGTTGGGGAAACGTTTGCCGCGCCTTCGCCGGCGTCACCTCGCCCGCAGCAGCACGCTGAGCCGGATGGCGTTGTGGGGGCTTGCGGTGGTTGTCCTGGTGGGTGCATTGATTCTGAGCGTGCCTTATCTTGCGGGACCCCTGGCGCGCGCGATCCCCATGGAGTGGGAAGAGGCCATGGGCGGTACCATCGCTGAATCCATGGCGGAGCAATCC
>WGFP01000239.1 GCA_015492195.1 Acidiferrobacterales bacterium | reverse complement strand
TCTTTTTCAACGAGACGCAACCCGTTAAGCGCCTGACTGGTCGCAATCACGGTCCCGCGCACCCCGCCGTCGCGCACCAACAGATTGCTGCCGAGCCCCACCCAGTAAACCGGCTCATCCGGCGGGAGGGTTTGCATAAAGACGGCGAGGTCATCGATGTCCGTCGGGACATAAAAACGCGCCGCCGCGCCCCCCGTGCGCCAGCTCGTGTGCCGCGCCATGGGCTCATTGACCCGCAGTTGCCCGCGCAGGATCGGGTGGCTCGCACGCGCCGT
Organism: Acidiferrobacterales bacterium; assembly: GCA_015492195.1. Taxonomy (GTDB): domain Bacteria; phylum Pseudomonadota; class Gammaproteobacteria; order Acidiferrobacterales; family Sulfurifustaceae; genus S146-88. The sequence goes on along the minus strand of WGFP01000239.1, from coordinate 5,676 downwards.
CATCCGATCCTCCTGACGACCAGGGTCTGCGGCAGCATCGCCGCCACGTGGCCGATATTGCCCGCCCCCAGGGTGAGTAAAACATCATTGGGGCGCAGGATGTCCTTGAGCATCTCCGGCAGCGTATTGATGTCGGCGACGAAAATCGGGTCGGTCTTGCCGCGCGCGCGGACGGCGCGTGCCAACGCCCGGCCGTCGGCGGCGGCGATGGGACGCTCACCCGCGGCATAGACCTCGGTAATCAACAACAGATCCAGTTTGCTCAACACGATACTGAAGTCATCCAGCAGGTCGTGCGTGCGCGTGTAGCGGTGCGGCTGGAACACCACCACCAGGCGCCGCTTCGGCCAGGCGCGGCGCGCGGCCTCCACGGTGGCGGCGATCTCGCGCGGATGGTGGCCGTAATCGTCCACCAGAATGACGTCACCGCCGTTCCAGGTTACCCGACCGTTGACCTGGAAACGCCGATCAATGCCGGAGAAATTCGCCAGGCCTTTGACAATGTCATCCCGGCTCACTCCCAATTCATGCGCCACGCTGATCGCCGCCAGCGCGTTCAATACATTGTGCTTGCCGGGTAAATTAAGCGTGGCCCGAAGCCAGTTCTCCTCGCCGCGTCGTGCAACGCTGAAATGCATCTTGAGCCCTTCCGGTTTGACGGCGCTGACGCGCATGTCGGCGTCGGCAGACGCGCCGTAGGTCAGGACCGGCTTGTGTATCCGCGGCAGAATCTCGCGCACCACCGGATCATCGATGCAAAGCACCGCCAGCCCGTAGAACGGGAGGTTGTGCAGAAAATCAATGAAGGCCTGTTTGAGCCGGTTAAAGTCGCCGCCGTAGGTGGCCATATGATCGGCGTCGATGTTGGTCACGACCGACAGGAACGGCTGCAGATGGAAAAACGAAGCGTCGCTTTCATCGGCCTCCGCCACCAGGTAGTCGCCGCGGCCCAGGCGCGCGTGGGCGCCGGCGCTGGTCAGGCGCCCGCCGATGACAAAGGTGGGATCCAAGCCGCTTTCGGCGAGCAGGCTGGCAATCAGGCTGGTGGTGGTGGTCTTGCCGTGGGTGCCGGCGACGGCGATGCCGCGCTGCAGCCGCATGAGCTCACCCAGCATCTCGGCGCGCGGGATGACCGGGACCTTGGCGGCGTACGCCGCGCGCACCTCGGGATTGGTTTCATCCACGGCCGAAGAAATCACCACCACGTCGGCGTTTTCCACCAGCCGGGGATCGTGACCGATGTGCACCGCGACCCCAAGCTCCTTAAGGCGCCGGGTGTTGGCGCTCTCACGGACGTCCGAACCGGACACCTGAAACTTGAGATTAAACAGCACCTCGGCGATGCCGCACATGCCGGATCCGCCGATGCCGACAAAATGCACGCGCTTGACCCGGTCACGCATGCATCACCTCCAGGCACAAACGTGCCACGGTGTCGGCGGCGTCGGTGACGGCGCAACCCCTGGCTGCCATCGCCATCTTTAACGCCAGTTCGCGGTTTTCGGCAAAACGCTGCAAGCGTTCGCAGACAGCGGCCGGGGTGAATGCCTCCTGCGGCAACAACACCGCCGCCCCGCGCTCCACCAGGAAGTTCGCGTTGGCGGTCTGGTGGTCGTCCACGGCATGGGGATAGGGCACCAGGATCGAGGCCGACCCGGAGGCGGCCAGCTCGGCGATTGTCATGGCCCCGGCGCGGCACAACACGACGTCGGCCCAGTCATAGGCCGTGCTCATGTCGTCGATAAATTCACTCACCCGCGCCTTGACCGGCGCGGACTGATAGGCGGCCTCGGTTTGGGTCTGCGCCCCGCGTCCGCACTGATGCCAGACCTCCGGACAAATGTCCGCGGGCAACAAGCGGATCGCCTCGGGCAGAATCTCATTAAAGATACGCGCGCCCTGACTGCCGCCGATCACCAGCAGCCGCAGGCGGCCGCTATGCCCGGCCAGACGCGCTTGCGGCTCCGGGAGTGCGGCGATTTCACGACGCACCGGGTTGCCCGCGTGCCGCGCCGTGGTCAAACCACCGAAGGCGCCGGGGAAACCGCTCAGCACCTGGTCGGCAATCACGGCCAGCCACTTGTTCGTCAGGCCGGGAACGGCGTTTTGTTCGTGGACCAAAAGCGGCGTGCGCGTCAGCCAGGCCACGATCCCGCCCGGGCCCGCGACAAACCCACCCATGGACAACACCACCTGGGGTTTGCAGCGCCGCAGGATGCGAAAGGCCTGGCCCACGGCATAAGTCAGCTTGAACGGCAACAACAGCCAGCCGAGCAGGCCGCGACGGCGCACGCCGTGGATATTGATCCACTCCATATTAATATCAAGACCCGCCGCCGGCACCGCCTTGGCCTCCAACCCCTTGCGCGTACCCAACCAGGCAACGTGCACGTGTTGTTCGCGCAGGCAACGCGCCACCGCCAGGCCGGGAAACACGTGTCCGCCGGTTCCGCCCGCCATAATCATGACGCCCCCGTTCACCGCATACCCCAGGCATAGGTGCGCGCCTCACGCTCAATCCGCAGCAAAAGTCCGAACATGAGGGAACTGACCAGCAGGCTGCTGCCGCCGTAACTTACAAAAGGCAACGTCAGGCCCTTGGTCGGCAGCAACCCCATATTGACGCCCATGTTGATCAGCGCCTGCATGCCGAGCAACAAGCCGATGCCCTGGGCCAGGCGGGCGCCGAAGAGCATGCCCACGGCGTCCGCCTGCCGGGCGATGGCAAAGGCGCGCACGACCACGATCCCGAAAAGCACGATGACGCCCAACACCCCAATCAGACCCAATTCCTCGGCAAGCACCGCGAGCAGAAAATCGGTGTGCGCCGCGGGCAGGTATGACAGCTTCTGCACGCTTGCGCCAAGCCCCACGCCCAGCCACTCGCCGCGCCCGAACGCAATCAGGGCCTGTACCAGCTGGAATCCGGTATTGAACGGGTCCGCCCACGGATCGAGAAAGCTGGTGACACGCGTCAGGCGGTAAGGGGATATCAGCGTAAGCAACACCATGCCGCCGAAGCCGGTGGCGATCACCACCATGAAATGCCAGAAACGCACGCCGCCCAGAAACAGCATCGCCAGCACCGTCACGGAGATTACCACGACCGCCCCGAGATCCGGCTCCTGCAACAGCAACATGCCGATGACCGCCACGACAATGCTGATCATCAGGATGCCCTGGGTGAAATTGCGCAACTCCTCCTGCTTGCGTACGAGATAGCCGGCCACGTACACCACCATAAAGAGCTTCATGAACTCCGAGGGCTGAATGTTTACGATCCCCAGTTTTATCCAGCGGGAACTTCCGTTGACGTACACGCCTATGCCCGGCACCAACACCAAAATAAGCAAGGCGATGCCGAACAGCAGCAAATAGGGACCGCCCTGCTCCCACCAGCGGATCCGGCTGCGCATCACCATGGCCGCGCCGAGCAATCCCAGAACAACGAACGCGAAATGCCGCGCCAGAAAATAAGCACTGTTGCCCATAACCCGGTCGGCGTAATCGACGGACGCCGAATGCACCATGATGATCCCCAGCGTCAACAGACTAAGCACGCTCCCGACCAACCATGGGTCCCAGGCCGGGCGCGTCCGTCCGGCCACCCGCCACGTCGCCTTTCTTTGAAGGCGGGCCTGATTATGTGTCAGCGCTCTGCTCATCCCAGCACTTCCTTCACCGCCGCCTTGAAAACCTCGCCGCGGTGCGCGTAGTCACGAAACATGTCAAAGCTGGCGCACGCGGGCGACAGCAACACCACGTCACCGGGTCGCGCGAGCTTCTTGGCCGTCTTGACGGCCGCAATCATGTCGGCGGCACGGTGTACCGGAATCACGCCTGCCAAGGCGCCCTCAATCAAGGGCGCATCTTTGCCGATCAACACCACGGCGCGCGCCCGTTTCTCACAGGCGCCTTTGAGTTCATGGAAATCGGCGCCTTTGGCCTCCCCGCCGGCGATCAACACCACCGGGGCGCTCAAGCCGTTCAATGCCGCCACGGTCGCCCCCACGTTGGTGCCCTTTGAATCGTTGATCCACCGCACCCCGTCACGCCCGGCCACCGGTTCCATCCGGTGCGGCAATCCCTTGAATGCACACACCGCCCGCCGCCTCACTTCCTCAGACACGCCGGCGATCTCGGCAAGCGCCATGGCGGCCATGACGTTTAAAAAATTGTGTTTTCCCGGAAGCGGAATCTCGCTCGCCGACATGATTAAGCGTTCACCCTTTGCCAGCCACTGATCCCCGTTATGTTCAACCACACCGTAATCCGAGGCCGCGGCCGGCGGCGTCAATCCGAACTTGATCGTGGGCCGATTCGGCCGCGCCATATGTATTACCCGGGGATCATCCCTGTTCAGCACCATGGCGCCGTTGCCGTTAAAAATCCTGGCCTTGACCGCGGCGTATTCCTCCATGTCACGGTAACGGTCAAGATGATCGGGGCTGACGTTGAGCACGGTCGCCGCCTTTGCATCCAGGCTGTGGGTCGTCTCCAGTTGAAAACTCGAAAGTTCGAGCACGTAAATATCCGGTTCCGGGCGGTCCAAAAGCGACAGGGCCGGGACGCCGATATTCCCGCCCACGGCGGTGTTCCATCCCGCGGCCCGGCACATCTCCCCCGCCAGCGCGGTGACCGTGCTCTTGCCGTTGGCGCCGGTCACGGCGATTACCGGCGACGCGGCCTCGCGCGCAAAAAGCTCGATGTCCCCCACGGCGTCAGCGCCCGCGGTAACGGCCTGCGCGATAACCGGCTCGCGCAACGAGACACCGGGGCTGACCACGAGCAACCCCGGCCGGTCGAACAGGCGCGCGTCAAACCCGCCGGTATGCACCTCGACCTGGGGGAAATCCCGCTGCAGCGCGTTCAGCAGCGGCGGCTCCTTGCGCGTATCGACGACCGTGACGGCGTAACCCCGCGCCACCAGATGCCGCGCGCACGACAGACCGGTGACGCCCAATCCCACCACCAGCGCCCGTTGTGCAGTTTTTTCAGCCATCAAGACCGCGCTCATGTCAGCGTATCTTCAACGTCGCCAGACCGATCAACACCAGTATCAATGAAATGATCCAGAACCGGACGATCACCCTGGGCTCCGGCCAGCCCTTCAATTCAAAATGATGATGCAAAGGGGCCATGCGGAAAATGCGCTTGCCGGTCAGCTTGTAGGAAGCGACCTGCAACATCACCGACAGCGTTTCGATCACGAACACGCCGCCCATGATGAAAAGTACGATCTCCTGGCGCACCACCACCGCGATCGTGCCCAGGGCCGCGCCCAACGCCAATGCACCGATGTCGCCCATGAACACCATGGCCGGATAGGTGTTAAACCACAGGAAACCGAGTCCGGCGCCGACGATCGCGGCGCTGATAATCAGCACCTCGCCCGTGCCGGCGATAAAGGGAAATCCGAGATAGTTCGAAAAATTAAAGTGACCGGTTACATAGGCGAAGATGCCCAACGCCCCGGCGACCATGACCGCGGGCATGATGGCGAGGCCGTCCAGGCCGTCGGTCAGGTTCACCGCGTTGCTGGTGCCGACGATGACGAGATAGGTCAACAAAATAAATCCGGGGCCGAGATCGATGACCACGTTCTTGAAAAGCGGCACGATCAACTGGGTCTCCGCCGGGCTGGCAGCCGTGTAGTACAGAAACACGGCCGTAATG
>WGFP01000238.1 GCA_015492195.1 Acidiferrobacterales bacterium | reverse complement strand
CATCGACCGCTGGCTGCCGCAGACCCAGTGCACCCGGTGCGGTTATCCCCGCTGCCAGGCTTATGCCGAGGCCGTTGCCAAAGGCGAGGCGGATATCAACCAGTGTCCGCCCGGCGGCGAGGTCACAATACAAGCGCTTGCCAAACTTCTCGGCGTGGCGGCCAAACCGCTCAATCCGGTCTACGGTGAACATCAACCCCGCGCCCGGGCAGTCATCGAGGAAGCCCTTTGCATCGGTTGCCGCAAGTGCATTGACGTTTGCCCCGTGGATGCCATTGTCGGCGCGCGCAAGCTAATGCACACGGTGATTGACAATGAATGCACCGGCTGTGAATTATGCCTGCCGCCTTGTCCGGTGGACTGCATTATCATGGTCCCCGTAGCCGGTCACGCCGGGGAGCCCTGGCGGGAGTATTCGCGCGCGGAGGCCGACCGCTGGCGGGAACGAACCCGGCAACGGCTGGCGCGCCTGTCACGCCGCAAGCAGGAATACCTGGACGCAAGAAAGCAAGAGCGCAGCCGACAAATCAAAGCGGAGATCCGCGCCGCCGTGGCACGGGTGAAGGCCAAGAAACAAAGCAACCAGGCAAAACAGGGACGCCCATGAATCCGGCCAAACGGCTGAAAATTTTCCAACGCTTGAAGAAAGTCAATCCCGCGCCGACCACGGAGCTTAAGCATGCCACCCCCTTTGAGTTGCTCATCTCGGTGATCCTGTCGGCCCAGGCGACCGACAAGGGTGTCAACAAAGCCACCAAACAACTTTATAAAGTGGCAAACACCCCGCAGGCCATTCTCGGTCTGGGGCTACGGGGGCTGAAGCGCCATATCAAGACCATCGGCCTCTACAACACCAAGGCCGCGAATATTTTGAAGACCTGCAAAATTCTGATCGAAAAACACGGCGGCCGGGTACCGCGGACACGGGAGGAACTCGAGGCGTTGCCCGGCGTGGGGCGCAAGACCGCCAACGTTATCCTGAATACCGCCTTCGGCCATCCCACGATCGCCGTGGACACCCATATTTTTCGCGTCTCCAACCGGACGGGGCTCGCCCCCGGCAAAAACGTGCGCGAGGTGGAAAAGAAACTGCTGAAGGCGGTGCCTAAAAAATACCACCGGCATGCCCATCATTGGCTGATCCTGCACGGGCGTTATACCTGTATCGCGCGAAAACCGCGCTGCGGAAGCTGCGTTATCTATGATTTATGCGAATATCGAGATAAAGTATTGATATGACGCAGGAACGTGTCGCCACCGGATTAAGCCATGGAGGTCGGGCTCATCCCCGTCATGGCGCGCGCGCGGTCAGGAGGGCGCTGGAACAAGCGGGCCTTGATCGCGCCGACAGCGTGCTTTTGTTTCTCACCCCTGAGTACGCCCCCAACCCGGAGGCCGCCCTGCGCGCCGCCGCGCGGGAGGCGGGCACGCTGCAAGTGGTCGGCTGCACCGGCGCCGGCATCCTCACCGAGAAGGAGTGGGTGCTGGACAGCCCGGGCGCGGCCGCCATGGTGTTCGGCGACCCCTTGCGTTTGACCGTTCCCACCGCCGAAACACCGGTGGGCGAAGAATCGATGCTGTTAAGCCTGTGCACGCCCTCGGGGCTGACCGCCGACTGGCTCGACGTCACGGCGAGGCGCATCGGCGCGATCTCGGGCGACCTGTTCGGACACGGGCCGTTCAAGGTTTGGCGCAGCAGCCGGGTCGCCGAGTGCGGGTACGTCGAGGCCGTCATCGGCGGCGCCGGCGGGGTCATCACCGCCTCCCAGGGGGTCCGCGCCCTCACCTCTCCGATCGAGGTGGCGGAAGTGCACGGCTACGACATCAAGCGACTCGGCAATTATCCGGCGCTCAACGTCCTTGTTAAATCGCTGCCGCACGGCATCCGCGAGATGGAACGCATCCCGCTGCATCTCATCATGGGCGGGGTCACGTTCGGCGATCCCATGACGGCGATTCGCGAGGGGCGCTACCGGCTGAACCATATCGTGTCGGCCAACCTGCGTGATCAGTCCATCACCCTGTCGCATCCCCTGAGCCGCGGCGAGCGCCTGTTCTGGGCCATGCGTGATGCGATTACGGCGGAACGCGACATGCGCGCAACCATCGAACACGCCCACAAGAGCCTTAAGGCCGAGCCGGACTTCGCTTTCCTGTTTCCGTGCATGGGAAGGGGCCCGCACTTTTACGGCAACCGTGACCGCGACCTGGAACTGCTTGCCGCACGTTTTCCCGGACTGCCCGTGATCGGCATGTACGGCAACGGCGAGATCGGCCCGTTGGACGGGAGCAACCACCTCTATCAATACTCCACAATCCTCGGCCTGTTCCATACCCCCAGCGGAAGCAAGGCGTACTCGGTTTAAGCCAGCAGGTTGTTGCAAACACTCTGTCACCCCGGCGGAAGCCGGGGTCCAGAAATAACGTATTCGAAGCATCAAATGCTTGCTGGATTCCGGCATACTGTCACCCCGGACTTGATCCGGGGCGGAATGACGGCTTTGTTCGTGTCGCCGGATTTTTCAACAACCTGCGAGTGAGGCCGTAAACAGGCAATGCCTACTACGGCGCCTACTTGCGGCAGGCTTGAAACTTTTGCCGATCAAGCGGGTCAGATTGTAAGAATTTTGCTTCACAGGGCATCTCCAAACAACGACCACCTGGAAAGGAGTGATAGGATGAAAAATCTTAACGTTTTAATGGCTTCCGCCATCACCGGCGCCATTGCAATCGGCGCCCTCACCGCCGGCGGCGTTGCCGTCGCGGCTAAGCCCAAAATGGAAAAGTGTTACGGCATCGTGAAGGCCGGTAAAAACGACTGCCAGACCGCCACAAGCGCCTGCGCCGGCAGCGCCAAAAAGGACGGACAGAAAGACGCCTGGATTTATCTCCCCAAGGGCACCTGCGAAAAGATCGTCGGCGGGTCGCTGAAGAAAAAATAAGCGCCGCGTGAACGTCCCCACTCCGGCCGCTCCCGCGCGCCCCGGTACATCGGACAGCGGCCGCTGCGCCGCGCCGATCCCGGCGCGCGCCGGGATCGGCCTGCGGGCCCAACATTACAAAGAGGTAATCGAAAACCGCCCCCCCATCGGCTGGCTTGAGGTCCACAGCGAAAATTATTTCGGCGAAGGCGGAGCGCCTCTTTATTATTTGGAGCAGGCCCGACGCCACTATCCCTTAAGCCTGCACGCCGTCGGGCTCTCACTGGGGTCGACGGACGAATTGAATTGGTCGCATTTACACAAGCT
>WGFP01000237.1 GCA_015492195.1 Acidiferrobacterales bacterium | reverse complement strand
CTGGTGAACGGGACAGACAAGGGGATGTGGTGCGTGGATCCGCTGGACGGCACCACCAACTACGCCGCCGGCGTCCCCTTTTTTTCGGTTTCTTTGGCTTTGCTGATTCAAGGCCGCCCGCTTCTTGGCGTGGTTTACGATCCGGTGCGTGACGAGTGCTTTACCGCCCAAAAGGGACGGGGGGCTTGGCTGAATGACAAGGCTTTGGGAACGCGGTCTCTTACCCCTTTGTCGCTTGAGCGCTCGGTGGCAGCGGTGGATTTTAAACGCCTGAGCGCGCCGCTTGCGGTACGCCTTGCGACGCAACACCCCTACGGTTCACAACGGAATTTCGGGGCCTGCAGCCTGGAATGGTGCTGGCTTGCGGCCGGCCGGTTCCACGTCTATTTACACGGCGGGCAAAAACCTTGGGACTATGCGGCGGGCTGCCTGATTTTGTCCGAGGCCGGCGGCCGGGCGCTGACTCTGGAGGGCGAGGACATCTTCGCGGCGGGACTCACGACGCGCTCGGTGGCGGCAGCCCTCGACCCCGTCTTGTTTGCCGCCTGGAGGGAGTCTTTGGACAGGCTGCAATCGAGCGGGGCGAATGCCTGACAGGCTGCCGAAAAACCCGTTTTCAGCACCCCAACGAGGGTTTTCTATATGCGTATAAAGGACGCTGAAGCAGGGTGGTGCGCGGCACTATTGCCCAAAAATGGCCCGTGAGGGAAAATACGCGCGGGTTATTACCGGGCTAGCGCAAAAGCTTTAGGCGTAAAGATCGCGCTTGCATACATAAAGGCGGAAGAACCGGCACTCTAAAACTAGGCGCGCGCAGTATCCGTTCCCTTTGGCGGGCTGAAAGCTGGATCCCGCGCCAAGGGGTTTTTTGTTATCTGCGCCGCTGTTAGACGACCCCGTTTTTCACAATATTCGAAGAATTTCGAGTTTGAAAGAGGACCAATCCATGTCAGCGAAATCCCACGCTCAAAAAACGGGCACAGGACATGCCCTCCCCAGCCGCCGTGAACTGGCCAATGCCATCCGCGCTCTGTCCATGGATGCGGTGCAAAAGGCCAATTCCGGCCATCCCGGCGCTCCCATGGGGATGGCCGACATCGCGGAGGTGTTGTGGAACGATTTCCTGAAGCACAATCCGGCGAACCCGAAATGGGCGGACCGCGACCGCTTTGTGATGTCCAACGGCCACGGTTCCATGCTGGTGTATTCGCTGTTGCATCTGACCGGCTACGATTTGTCGATGGACGAGATCAAGAACTTCCGTCAATTGCATTCCAAAACCCCGGGGCACCCGGAATACGGCTATACGCCGGGCGTCGAGACCACCACCGGCCCGCTCGGCCAAGGCATCACCAATGCGGTCGGTATGGCCATCGCGGAAAAGATGCTTGCCGGCCGGTTCAACCGCGACGGCCACGAGATCGTTGATCATTATACTTACGTCTTTATGGGTGACGGATGTCTGATGGAGGGCATTTCGCACGAGGCCTGTTCGCTGGCCGGCCATTTGGGGCTCGGCAAGCTGATCGCTTTCTACGATGACAACGGTATTTCCATCGACGGTCATGTCGTGGGTTGGTTTACCGACGACACACCCAGCCGTTTCAAGGCCTATGGCTGGCATGTAATTCCGGATGTTGACGGACACAATCCCGATGCCGTGAAGCAAGCCATTCTTGAAGCCCGCAAGGTCGGCGACAAGCCGGTTTTAATTTGCTGCAAGACCGTGATCGGATACGGCGCACCGACCCGCGGCGGCACCGAAAAGGCCCATGGCGAGGCCTTGGGCGAAGACGAAGTCGCCGCTGCTCGGGAGCAGTTGGGGTGGAAGTATGAGCCGTTTGTGATACCGGATGAGATCTATGCGGGATGGGACGCGCGCGCGAAAGGCGCCGGCGCTGAAAAGGAATGGAATGAGAAATTCGCCCGATACGAAAAGGCCCATCCGGATTTGGCGGCCGAGTTTAAACGCAGAATGCGCGGCGAATTACCGGCTGATTGGACAAAAAAGGCGGCCGAGTACATTACGGCATGCGCCTCCAAGGGCGAGACCATGGCAACCCGCAAGGCGTCGCTCGCCGCCTTGAACGCCTATGGTCCGTTGTTGCCGGAACTTGTCGGCGGTTCCGCCGATTTGGCCGGCTCCAATAACACGATTTGGAAGGGGGCCAAGGGCATTACGCCCAAGGATGCAAACGGCAACTATATCTTCTACGGCGTGCGTGAGTTCGGCATGTCGGCGATCATGAACGGCATCGCCCTCCACGGCGGCTTCATCCCCTACGGCGGGACCTTCCTGGTGTTTTCGGATTACGCGCGCAACGCCGTGCGCATGGCGGCGCTGATGAAAACGCACGTTGTGTTTGTTTATACCCATGATTCCATTGGGTTGGGCGAGGACGGCCCGACCCATCAACCGATCGAGCACGTGGCAAGCCTGCGTCTGATTCCGAATATGGTCGTGTGGCGTCCCTGTGACGCCGTGGAGTCCGCGGTGGCCTGGAAAGCGGCCATCGAGCGCCGCGACGGGCCGGTCAGTCTGGTGTTCACCCGCCAGGGCTTGCCGCATCAGGCGCGTGATGACGCCGCACTTGCCGATATCGCCCGCGGCGGTTATGTCTTGCGTGACGCCGCCGACGGAAAACCCCAGGCCATTATCATTGCCACCGGCTCCGAGGTGAGTCTCGCCATGGAGGCGCAGGCGCTGTTGACCGACAAGGGAATTCAGGCGCGCGTGGTCTCCATGCCTTCCACGCAAGTGTTCGATGCCCAGGATGAGGCCTACCGCG
>WGFP01000236.1 GCA_015492195.1 Acidiferrobacterales bacterium | reverse complement strand
GATTAGGCAGGTCCGGCACCAGCACCAGGAAACGGACGCGCGCCAGGGTGGTGGCGAAGTCCACCAAACGTGGATCGTCCTTGCCGCGCTCCGCCGCCCCCGGCACCAACACAATCCCGGCGCGAGGCGGCTCGCCGGGGATATACAGATCGCCTTGGTAGCCGCGTCCTTGCACCGTATAGGCGAGCAGCCGGCGCACGGGCGCCGGAGTGCGCTTCTTAAGGCGGCTCTCGTCCTCGCCCGCGGCCAGGTCCTCCAACACCCAGGCCGCCTCGTCGTCCGGCAGCGGCGCGCACCCCGCCAACGTCAGCAGAATAACGAGCGAACCTGCCAGCCACGCTCCGGCTACTGCGATCGGGTGCTCCCGCATCTTTCCTTTCGGGTTGACTCGGATGACCGGAATCTTACTCATGGAGTCTCTTTATCCGCCAAACTTATTTTTTCCTGCCGCGCCCGGATCCAGTATCTCACCCGGACGCGCTGCATGTACCGGTGCAGATAGTTGTTGGCGCAGACAATCGGACAGGCCTGCAATTGCCCGTTCTTCCCCATGCACCAAGATTACGGGTGGCCGTCCCTCAAAGTTAGAATACCAGTTTTTCAGTGCGGCCTGATCGGCGTGGGCGGACAGACCGCCGATGGTGTGTACCGCCGCCGCCACGCGCACGGTTTCGCCCCACAGACGAATATGCCGCGCGCCGTCCACCAGAGCGCGGCCGAGCGTACCCCTTGTTTGGAAACCGGTAATCACAAGCCGGCATTCCTTGCGCCAAATATTATGTTTGAGATGATGTTTGATGCGTCCACCGGTACACATGCCACTGCCGGCGATAATGATGGCGCCACTGTGGATGCGGTTGATCGCCATGGACTGGTTGGCGGTACGCGAGATATGCAGGTTCGGCAGTAACGTGTTTTTATTATGTTGCCGCCACAGCTCAGCGGTTTCAGCATCGAACAGATCACTGTGCCGGGCGAAAACCCGCGTGGCTTCGATAGCCATCGGGCTGTCGATAAAGACATGCCAGCGATCCAGTTCCCACTCTTTATAATACTTGGCAAACAGGTAGAGGATTTCCTGGGTGCGCCCAACCGCAAAGGCCGGTATCAGAATGTTACCCTTGCTACGGGTGGCGAGGGTAAGCACTTCGTGGATTTCGCGCCGGGTGTCCTCCCATGATCGGTGCAAGCGATCACCGTACGTGCTTTCCATTATTACGAGATCAGCCTGCCGGACTGGAGTAGGATCTTCCAGGATCGGCATGCCGGAACGGCCCAGATCGCCACTGAATACCAGTTTCCGCGTCTCACCTCCGTCGGTAAGCCACAATTCCACAATGGATGAACCTAGAATATGCCCGGCATCGGACAGGCGCAGACTCACGCCGGGCAGGATGCGCTGTTTCTTTGCATAGGGCAATCCTTTGAAACGCCGCATAGCGAACTTTACATCTTCCACGGTGAACAGCGGTTCGATAGGCTTCAACCCTTTACGAGCCCTTTTCTTGTTTTCCCACTCCGCATCCTTTTCGCTTAGGAACCCCGCGTCTTTCAACATGACCCGGCACAGGTCACGGCATGCCCGATGGGTATAGATGGGACCGCGAAAACCGGCCTTGACCAACAACGGCAACCGCCCTGAATGATCAATGTGTGCGTGACTCAGCACGACCGCATCGATGTCCTTTGGATTAAAGGGGAACGGCTCCCGGTTGCGCGCCTCATCCTTCCTGCCACCCTGGATGAGCCCGCACTCGAGTAGAAGACGATGGTTTTCCACTTGCAGCAGATGGCAAGAACCGGTCACTTCACCGGCCGCACCCAAGAACTGGATCTGTATTGTCACGTCACGCCTTCAGTGTTGTTCCCATCACTCCCCCTCCCGGACGACCGCCTGCCGCTCGCGCCAAACAAATTATCAACGGCCTCCGCGGCCGCATCGGCATAAGGGATCAGCACCCGATCGGCGCCGGCCTGCTTCAGTTTCTCGGCATCGGAGGCGGTATGGGCCGTTACCGCCACGTGCCCTTTGTAACCAGAATCGCGCAGGCCGTGCAACAATGCGAGATTGACGGGCATCTCGCGCAAGCTACTCAAAACCCAACGCGCCTCGCCGAGCGGTAAGGTGGCGATAAACTCCGGGCCTTCGGCATCGCCGTAGCGCACCGCATAGCCGTGCCCTTCCTGGCGGCGTACCAGATCGGGATCGAAATCCACGCCGAGCACCCGGTAACCGCGTTGCCGCAGTTCCCGCGCAATCCGGGTGCCGAACCGTCCCAGACCGAACAGAATGACATCAACCCTGTCTTGTTCCGTATTCCGGTCCAGGGCCTCTTCCCGGTACGCCCGTTTACGCTCGAACACACCCAGCCAGGGGGAGAGTCGTTCGTAGAGGGGGTGGGAGTACAGGATCATGTAGGTGGAGGCGCTGATGGTGATCAACCCCACCAGGGTAATGAGGCCCATGGTGTCGGTATCGATATGGCCCAGGCTCAGGCCCAACGCCCCCAGGATCAGGGAAAATTCGCTGATCTGAGCCACCGTCAGACCGGCCAGAAAGCCGGTACGCTTGCGATACCCCATGGCGCCCAGGATGATCATCACGATCAACGGGTTGCCGATGAGCACGAACAGTGACAGCAAAATGGCCGGTACCGCCTGCGCTCCGACCATTGTCAGATCCAGCCCGGCACCCAGATCAATGAAAAAAAACAGCAGCAGAAAATCCCGCAGACTCACCAGGCGCGAGCCGATGGCCTCGCGGTAGGGCGTGGAGGCCAGCGACACACCGGCGAGAAAGGCGCCCACCTCCTTGCTGAAACCCAGATGCGCGCCCGCCGCGCCCAGGGCCACCGCCCAGGCGATGGCGAACAGCACCAGCAGCTCCCGCGAGCGGGCCAGCCGGTGCAGCAGTGGCGTCAACACATAGCGCATCAACAAGCCGATGGCGGCGATGAACAGGCCACCCTTGATCAATACCGCGATCGCCTCATGACCCAGGCCGGCGACGTCGCCGGCCTCACCCAGCGCGGCCAGACCAATCATCACCAGCACCACCACGATGTCCTGAACGATAAGGAAGCCGATGGCGATGCGCCCATGCAGCGCGTCCACCTCGCGTTTGTCGGACAGCAGCTTGACGATAATGATCGTGCTGGAGAAAGTCAGCGCCACCGCCACGTAGAGGGCGATCACCGGGGTCATCCCCAGGACAATGGCGATAAAGTAGCCGATAACGGAGGTGAAGAAGACCTGCCCCAGCCCGGCGGCCAGCGCCACCGGCCCCATGGTGCGGATGATGTGCAGATCCAGCTTGAGCCCCACCACGAACAATAAAAGGGCGATACCCAGTTTGGCCAGGAGATCGACCTGGTCGTTTGCCGACACCCAGCCGAGCACGGACGGCCCCACCAGGATGCCCACCGCGATGAAAGCGACGATCAGCGGCTGCCGCAGCCGCACAGCGATGGCGCCGATGACGGCCGCCGTCAACAGCAGCATCGCCATTTCGGTAAAGACGTCGCTAAATACGGGAGTCATGATTCAGTAACGCTCTCTGCGGATTGTCACCCTCGGCCCCTCAATGACATTATGAAATAACCGTCTAGCTTAAGCTGCTTGCGACGATTATGGCTTCCACGCCGAACTCTTAGTCTTCCAAGGTGACCGGCGTTACGAACCCCGGGGGTTTGATCGCAAGCACTGAACAACTGAGCCGGTTAAGGATGGTTTCTGCAGTGTTGCCCATAAAAAACCCGGAAATGCCGGTGCGGGCCACTGTACCCATGACCACGAGATCGGCTTTAATCTCATCGGCGAAGGCTGGAATCTCTTTACGAGGCGAGCCTTTCAGTAAATGCGTTCGGGGTTTAAGATATTCCAAAGTATTCTTTCCCAACCTGCTAATTATCTCATCCATTAGCACGTTCAAATTCTGCTTGTGCTGTTGTCTTACCTCTTCGATATAGGCGATGATTTTTTCCTCCGACGTATCCACGAGCGCGCGTCGCATCATGCTTTCACCAATATCATCCCACGCATAAACGATGTGCAGTTCGGAAAATTCGGACAGTGCCAATGAACTCGCCATTTCTAGAATCTGAAGGTTGAGTAGATGTCTTGTGTTTAACTCTTCCGGTGGATAATAATCATCGACGTCCACAGCTGCCAGTATCCGGCGGTACGCCTTGGGTGATTTCGACTTGACCAACCATACCGGGCACGGGCATTTGCGCAACAAATGCATATCATCGCTACCAAATACCCGATCAAGCAGACCGCCGCTTTCAGCTGTCTTGATCACCAAATCACGCCCGTTATGAAGAACCTCACGAATGATCTCCAAAAATGGTATACCAATAAGCACTTTTGGTTGGATCTCAATATTTTTGTTCCAGGGAGCAACCAGTTCTTCCAGTCTCTTTCGATGCTCCGCAACTATATTTGCCTGGAGGTCCTCGATAAACGGGGCACGTTCGATCAGCCTTGCATTAAATGGTATTTCATCGATTACTCCGGCAACCGTAAGACGGGCCTGATTGTTGCCCGCTAAAGCTGCGGCGCGCTCCAATGTAATCACATTGTCAGAATAAGGTGTCGTAACGCAAAGAATATTATTGAATCTCTGCATATTGTTATCCTCTACCGTCTATTTCGATCCATGTACCGCACAAAATACTTCTCCAACTCAACCAGGAATAATACAGAAGAAGCAACGAGCAGAATGTACAGCCATAGTTTAAAGTCGATTGCAGCAGTGCCAAATAAAGTCTGCATTGGCGCAAGATAAGTAAAACCCAGCTGGAAAACAATGAGTACGCCGACGGCGATTAGTACATAACGGTTACCCGTTAATCCTTTCCGGTTAAATATCGAGTCTGTGATGTAACGAGAATTGAATAAATAAAATATCTCGAACATCACCAGCGTATTCACGGCGACTGTGCGAGCATGCTCAATATTGACACCTTGTTCCATATCCCAAATAAAAAGACCGAATGTTCCGCCCATCAGAATAATGGAGACGAACCCGACGCGCCAAATAAGATGCTTTGTAAGCATCGGCTCATAGGCGTCGCGTGGCGGGCGCCGCATGACATTCTGTTCGGGTGGCTCGAACGCCAGTGACAAGGCCAAGGTAACGGCCGTTACCATGTTCACCCAGAGTATCTGCACCGGCGTTAACGGTAGCTGGTGAAAACCAAGCAAGATAGCGGCAAGGATAACCAGCGCCTGGGCACCATTGGTCGGAAGAATGAAAAGGATGGCCTTTTTGAGGTTGTCGTAAACAGTACGCCCTTCTTCCACGGCGTGAGTGATTGAGGCGAAATTATCATCGGCCAGGACCATTTCGGCGGCTTCCTTGGCTGCTTCCGTGCCATTCCGTCCCATGGCGACGCCTACGTCGGCGCATTTCAATGCCGGGGCATCATTTACACCATCGCCCGTCATGGCCACGATCAAACCCCGTTGTTGCATCAATCTGACTAACAACAGCTTGTGTTCAGGATTTACGCGCGCATACACATCAACATCCTGCACGCGTTGGCGCAACTTATCCTCACCCATTGTCTCCAGTTCTCGTCCGGTAAGCACATCGTCGCTATCAACGAGTTTAAGTTGACGGGCGATGGCGCGGGCGGTGGCGCCGTGATCGCCTGTGATCATCTTCACCCGAATGCCTGCTCTGTGACAGGCTTGCACCGCCTCAATAGCTTCCACGCGCGGGGGGTCGATCAAACCAAACAGTCCCAGCATGATCAGGTCATTTTCTACGTCACTGAATTCCAGTTCCCTTTGTTCATGGTTTGCCGGCTTGACGGCCATGGCCAATACCCGCTGCCCCCGATCCGCCATTTCCTCTATACGCGCCAGCCAGTAAGCGCCATCCAGAGGCTGATCGCCGTCAAGCGCCCGCTGACGAGCGCACATCTCCATTACGCGCTCAGGAGCGCCTTTGACAAAGATGAAGGCATCACCCGTGTGACTGTGGTGAAGCGTCGCCATAAAACGGTGCTCGGATTCGAAAGGGATAAGATCGGTGCGCGGGTATTGTTTGCCCTCGGCCTCAATATCCAGTCCTGCCTTCAAACCGGCTACCAGCAAGGCCCCTTCCATTGGATCACCATGAACGCGCCATCCGGTGCTCGTTTGTTCCAGAGACGTATCACTACAAAGCACCGCGGCCCGAGTTATCTCCCGAAGAAGAGGCGTGTCTTCAGGAAGCACGTTCCTACCCGCCAGCGATATCGCACCGTGGGGATCGTAACCCGTGCCGCCAAACTCAAACAGATTTTCGGCAGTCGCGATCGTACGCACGGTCATTTCATTGCGGGTCAGCGTGCCGGTTTTGTCTGAACAAATCACCGTTACGGCACCCAGAGTCTCAACGGCGGGCAGTTTGCGTATAATGGCATTACGCTGGGCCATACGCTGCACGCCGAGAGCCAGCGTGATGGTCATAATCGCGGGCAATCCTTCAGGAATCGCAGCCACCGCCAGGCTTACTGCGGCAAGAAACATTTCAGCGGCCATATAATCCCGAACCAGGGTGCCGAACGCGAAGGTAACAAGGGCAATACCCAGAATAGCGGCTGTCAACCAGCGGCCAAACTGGGCCATTTGGCGTAACAGCGGGGTTGTCACAGACTTCACTTCCGACACCAAGGTACTGATGCGGCCAATCTCGGTTTGGGCGCCGGTCGCAACCACCACCCCGTCCCCTTGACCATGTGTAACCAGGGTACCTGAGTAGGCCATGCAGCGACGATCACCGATCACGGCCCTCTGTGCGACGGGATCCGTGGTTTTCTCGACGGCCATTGACTCGCCTGTCAGTATTGACTCCTGAACCTGAAGGCCCTTGACGCGGATCAGCCGCAAGTCTGCCGGTACCTTGTCGCCGGGTTGCAGCAGGACAATATCGCCGGGCACCAGTTCTTCCGCCCGAACCGCCGCTGATCGGCCATCACGTAATACCATTGCAATCGGGGAAAGCATTTTCCGTATTGCTCTTAATGCATGCTCGGCCTTGCCCTCTTGCACGAATCCGATCACCGCATTGACAAACACCACGCCAAGAATCACGCCGGTATCCACCCAATGCCCCAGCATAGCCGTAACGGCGCTTGCAGCCATCAACACATAGATCAGTATGTTGTGGAATTGATATAAAAACCGCAGCAGTGGACCACGCGTCCTTGGCTCGGGAAGCCGATTTGGTCCATGTTTGGCAAGCCGGTTACTTGCCTCGTCATTTGATAATCCGCTCGTTGTCGATTCAAGTAATCCAAGGACTGTTTTTACGCTTTCAGTATGCCAACGTTCCGACATCGAAACCGGATCACTTGGCTGACTATTTTGTTTTCTGAATGCTTTAAGTAACCGACGTGTAATCACGGCGCCCGCAACAACCAGAATGACTAACACGGCAGGGACGATCAACCATTCTATGACCGCAACATCAAATCCCCATGTTAAATCGTCATTCATCCGGACACCTTATACATTGTTGATTTGATTTTATCTGGACACCAGCAAACCACCCTGGCTGGAACGGCCGCGGGATTCTTCGTAGTATATCAACCCAAGAGTTATGTTCTGTTATTCTTCTTGATCAGGCAAATGGTTCTATAATCTCGGGAAGGCGGCATAAAACGGTTCAAAAACATTCCAGCGGGGCTGGATCCTGAGGCTGAGTGGATCCTGAATCGCACGACCTGCGACATACCGACCGTGAAACCCGAGGGTTTCATCATACCGGCGTCGGCGCCGGGTTGCTGCTGGCGGCCTTCGCCGGTTACCTGTCCCTGCTCTACGTACTGCAGGCATAGTAGACGTTCAACTTCCGTTTATTATTTGGCGCGCCCGGAGAGATTGACTCGGGTCCATCCATGGACCCTCGCCCTGCGGGCGCGCTACGCGCGTCCAAATCCGCTGTCCTGCGGATTTGTCGAACTCGAATCTATGACATAGTCGGGGATTCGAACTCCTCCGGGCAAATAAAAATGGGGACAGTCCCAGGGACTGTCCCCATTTTTATATGGCGCGCCCGGAGAGATTCGAACTCCCGACCGCCTGGTTCGTAGCCAGGTACTCTATCCAGCTGAGCTACGGGCGCGTAGTGTGAGGATTATACTTGAGAATGGCAAAAAATGGGGATGGTGAAGATGAAGCAAGGCGTCTTCGAAATTTAATTGGCGAAGAGGGAGGCCGCTCTCGCGCGTCCAGCGCTCCGCGGCATTCGTACATCCCTGTACAGCAGGATTCTCACCTTTTCTATTATCGAGGGTTCTCATCCACCGCGGTCTTCATCTCGACTAACGAGGTCCTCTTGTGAGGGCCTCGTTAGTTAAGATGATGGCGGAGAGAGAGGGATTCGAACCCTCGATGGAGCTATTAACCCCATACTCCCTTAGCAGGGGAGCGCCTTCAGCCAGCTCGGCCATCTCTCCTTCAAAACAAGTTTCCAAGGATACCCGCTGGTCGAAAAGGCGTAAAGAAGACGAAGGCTCAACCCTTGCCGTTTTCCGCAACGTTGTTCTGCTGGGCCGCTTCCGCTTCTTTTTCTTTTTTAATGCGCTCGTAAATCTCCTCGCGGTGCACGGGAACATCCTTCGGGGCATTGACCCCGATCCGCACCTGATTGCCTTTGATGCCAAGCACGGTCACCTGAACATCGTCGCCGATGTTTAGGGTTTCTCCAATGCGTCTGGTCAGAATCAGCATCGTGCTGCACTCCTGTTAAATCATTCCGCTGAAATCATCATCCTTATCCAATATTTCAGCCGTCCACCCCTGGCCAACCGACTCCCCACGTTCCCCGGTCCTTGGTACTAAACATGCCTGATCCCTTAAAAGGCGGCCCACGACCTTCCATGGGCTTAATGCTGGTGCGGAGCAACAACTTAGACCGTGCTACAGCGATAATAAACCGCCTAAGGTGCTAAGTCGCGGATTCTACACGAAAAATCATTATATATTCAGCCCGCGCCCTGCCTTTACCCCCTACTCTATGCAGCTTCCGTGCCAAACCGCCGGGCCTAGGAGGCCGATTGAGCGGCTTTTTCCAGACCAAAAGCGCTGTGCAGGGCGCGCACCCCCAATTCCAGGTATTTTTCCTCCACCACCACCGAAATCTTGATCTCCGAGGTCGAGATCATCTGGATATTTATCCCCTCGTCGGCCAGGGCCTTGAACATGGCGCTGGCAATGCCGGCGTGCGAGCGCATGCCCACCCCCACCACCGAGATCTTGACGATCTTGTCATCGCCCACCACCTCCCGCGCCGACAGCTCCTCGCCCAGCCGCTTCAAGATGTTCTCGGCCTTGCCAAAGTCGTTGCGGTGCACCGTGAAGGTAAAATCGGTGGTCCCGTCGGCCCCCACGTTCTGAACGATCATGTCGACATTGATATTCCCGCCGGCGATCTCGCCCAGAATGCGGTACGCGACGCCCGGCTGGTCCGGCACGCCCCGGATCGTCAGCTTGGCCTCGTCGCGGTTAAAGGCGATGCCCGAAATCAGCGGTGCTTCCATCTCGTTTTCCTTGTACGTAATCAGGGTCCCCGGGCCTTCCTCAAAGGAGGAGAGCACGCGCAGCGGCACGTGGTACTTGCCGGCGAATTCCACGGCGCGGATCTGCAACACCTTGGTGCCGAGGCTGGCCAATTCCAGCATCTCCTCGACGGTGATCCGGTCCAACCGCCTTGCCTCGGGCACGATTCGGGGGTCGGTAGTATAGACGCCATCCACGTCGGTATAAATCTGACATTCATCGGCCTTAAGCGCCGCCGCCATGGCCACGGCCGTGGTATCCGAGCCGCCGCGCCCCAGGGTGGTGATATTGCCCTCTTCGTCTACGCCCTGGAAACCGGCGATGACCACCACCCGGCCTTTTTTCAGGTCACCGCGCACGCGCTTGTCATCAATGTCGACAATCCGCGCCTTGCCGTGAACATTGTCCGTCCGAATGTGCACCTGGTGCCCGGTATAGGAACGGGCATCCACCCCATGCTTGGCGAGCACCATGCTCAACAGCGCGATCGTGGTCTGCTCGCCCGTGGCCAACAACACATCCAGCTCGCGCGCCGGCGGGCTCGAATGGGCGCTGCCGGCCAGTTTAAGCAGGCGATCGGTCTCACCGCTCATCGCGGACACCACCACCACCAGATCGTGGCCTTGAGCGTGCATGCGCGCAACCTTGTCCGCGACGGCATTAATCCGCTCCATGTCGCCGACGGAAGTGCCGCCGTATTTTTGTACGATCAAGGCCATTTTACCCAATCACCCCGACCATACGGTCGGCCAAAAGCGGCAAATTAAACCTGCTTTTTCTTCGTGAGTAAACAGGACCGGGGCAAAGAAACGGCAAAATAGAAGAATTTAGAC
>WGFP01000235.1 GCA_015492195.1 Acidiferrobacterales bacterium | reverse complement strand
TGCATGCATATACACGACCTTATCTCCCCTGGACGCGTCACCCCTTCCATGCCGGTATCCAGCAAAAAACGCCTTCTCGAGAAACTCAGCGCCCTTTTGCATGAGGATGAACCGGAACTGGACGAACAAGCCGCCTTCCACGCCTTGATCGAACGTGAGCGTCTGGGTAGTACGGGAATCGGCGAAGGGGTGGCTCTGCCCCACGGGCGGCTTAAAGGACTTAAAAGGGCGGTAGGCGCCTTTGCCACGCTTGAAAACGAAATGGATTATGACTCCATAGACCACAAACCCGTCAACATGGTGTTTGCGCTGCTCGTGCCGGAAAATGCCAATGAAGAGCACCTGCGTATTCTTTCGGGGCTTGCAGGCCTTTTCAAGAACGAAATTTTCCGCCGGGAATTACTCCAAGCGAAAAGCCCGGAAGAACTTTATTCCCGCCTCGCACGACTGGATACCGATTAGCCCTGATACGTTATGACGCCCGCCCTGACCACAAACGATCTGTTTGAGGCGCTGTCCGACGCGCTGAAACTTAGCTGGATAGCCGGACGGGCGGGCGGTGATCGTCCGCTGGAGCTTGCTACCGCAAAATTTCCCGGCATGGCCCTTGTCGGACACCTTAATTTTGTACACCCAAACCGGATTCAAGTGATCGGCCGGGTTGAAAATAAATACTTAAACAAGCTCAAAATAAGGGAACGGGCGAATACTGTTCACAATATGTTTTCCTGCAACAAAACTTCCGCCATCGTATTGGCAAATACCACTAAAAAGGTGGCGCCGAATCTAATCAAAGAGGCCGACAAAAACAAACTGCCTCTTTTTTCATCCCCCCTGTCCAGCCCCGTGATCATTGACTACCTTCAATACTACCTCACGCGGGCGCTGGCTCCCCGGATCACCGTGCACGGCGTGTACATGGAAGTCATGGGGATGGGTGTGCTGATTACCGGAGAAGCCGGTATAGGAAAAAGCGAATTGGCATTGGAGCTCCTCAGTCGTAATCACCGTCTGATCGCCGACGATGCCGTGGAATTCATCCGCGTTGGGCCGGATGTGCTTGTCGGACAATGCCCCAAGAGCCTATCTGACTATTTGGAGGTGCGCGGTCTGGGAATTCTCAACATACGGCTTATGTTCGGTGAGACCGCGGTCAGGCACAAAAAAAAGCTGCATTTAATCGTACGTCTGGAGAAAATGCACAAAGAGCGCCTGCACAAACTCGATCGGCTCCGCGCGCATCAGTTGACACGCACCATATTGAATGTCGACGTCCCGGAGGTGGTTTTGTTCGTCGCCCCCGGACGCAATCTTGCCGTACTGGTTGAGGCCGCGACTCGATCTTATATTCTGCAGGTGTGGGGAATCGATACAATTGAGGATTTCATGAAACGGCATCAAGCGCTGATCGAGATGAATCTGCCTGGGGCAAATTTAGGCGCTGCACAAGCGGTGCCCGTAAGGACAACCCGCACCAGAAATATGCCGAAGAAAAACCGGAATGGCCGGAGGCTGTCCGCCAAGGGCGCATCAAAAGCGACGCGCCGCAAATCCACCCAATGAATCTATTCATTATCAGCGGGCTGTCGGGTTCGGGAAAGTCCATCGCCCTTCAGGCCCTGGAAGACATCGGTTTTTACTGCATAGACAACCTTCCCGCCGCGCTCTTGCCGCATTTCGCCGAGCAACTTATCAGCGCCAAGAAAAACCCCGTCAAAAATGCCGCGATAGGCATTGATGCGCGCAACCACAGCTTCCTCGATGAAGTTCCAAAAAACCTGAACCAACTGCATTCCCTTGGAATCCAATACCGGATCATTTTTCTGGATGCCGAGGAGTCCATTCTGATCAAGCGCTTCAAGGAGACGCGGCGCAGGCATCCCATGCTCGACGACAATACCTCGCTGATCGAGGCCATTCGCCTGGAAAAGGAACTTCTTGAACCGCTTTCCTTCGGGGCCTCCCTGCGTATTGACACCACCCACACCGCCCCCAATGAATTGCGCATGCAGGTGCACGGTTTCGCGCGGGGTGCGGAGACTGCGGGAATGACGCTATTATTTCAGTCATTCGGATTCAAGCACGGCACGCCGCTGGACGCCGACTATGTATTTGATGTCCGCTGCCTGCCGAATCCATACTGGCAGCAGGAATTGCGCAATTATACCGGCCTGGATGAACCGGTAATCCGGTTTTTGGAACAATATGACGAGGTGGAGAAGATGTTTGCGGAGCTGCGCGGATTTCTGGAAAAATGGCTTCCCTGCTTTCAACGCGAAAACCGCGGTTACATGACCATCGCCATCGGTTGTACCGGGGGGCAACACCGTTCGGTCTATCTTGTCAATAAACTGGGAGACTTCTTTTCCGCCAAAGGCATGAAAATACAGATACGCCATCGGGAGCTCGGATGATCGGCCTATTGATACTTGCGCAAAACAACCTCGGTAAAGGCATGATCGAGGCGGTTGAACACACGTTCGGCCGGAGGCCTCCACAGCTTGAGGTGCTGGGCGTCGATTACAGCCAAACACCGGAACAGCTTGAAAACACGATCGAACGATATTTAAACAAGGTCGATCTTGGCGAGGGCGTTCTGATCCTTGCCGATATCTACGGCGCCACCCACACCAATGTGGCCTGCCGACGGCTGCAAAGAGGCCATATTGAACTTATTACCGGCGTTAACCTCCCCATGCTGCTGCGGGTACTCAACTACCGCAACCTTGGTATGGATGACCTGATCGACAAGGCGCTGAGCGGGGGTTGCGGTGGGATCGTGTGCGCCGCCGGCTCTCCCGATATCAAAGAGGCCGGAAAATGAGATGCCGAAAGGTCGCCATCGTCAACAAGCTCGGCCTGCACGCACGCGCGTCGGCCAAGTTTGTCAGTCTGGCATCTGAATTCAAAAGCGAGATTAGATTGAGACGAAACGGCCAAGAGGTTAACGGCAAGAGCATCATGGGAATAATGATGCTCGCGGCGGCAAAGGGCAGCGAATTGGAATTGTGCGCCGACGGCAAGGACGAGAGCAAAGCCGTCGCGGCGCTGTCGGCGCTGATCAGCAATTGTTTTGGAGAAGATGAGTAGTGCTTGCATTGCACGGCACAGGCGTCAGTGGCGGCGTCAGTATCGGCAAGGCCTTTGTGTTGCAACGGGGCCTGCCGGAAGTCCCGGAGTACATGCTCCCCAGGCACTTCATAGACGCGGAGATCGTCCGCTTCACCCGCGCGGTTGAGAACGCCCGCCGGCAGTTAATCAGTATCCGCGAGGATATTCCGGAAAATGCGCCTTCCGAGGCGGCAAGTTTTATCGATACCCATCTCCTCATTCTTGAAGACAAAATGATCTCCGAGGCCCCCATCGATGCCATACGGAACGAGCAGCGAAATGCCGAGTGGGCGCTCAAAACGCAAAGCGAACTGCTAAGCAGAATGTTCGAACAGATGGACGACCCTTACCTGCGAAACAAGAAAACCGACGTCAACCAGGTTGTCGAGCGCGTCCTGCGCAACCTTATGAAACAAAATAACGACGACCACGAACAATTGGCCGCCGGGGAAATTGTCATCGCCAACGACCTCACCCCCGCGGATACGGTTATCCTTAAACGGAAAAAGATACGCGCCTTTGTCACGAACATGGGCGGACCGATTTCCCATACCGCGATCTTGGCGCGCAGCCTGGGGATTCCCGCGGTCGTTTCGGTGCACGGGGCCACCCGTTACATCCGAAACGGTGAAGACCTGATCGTTGACGGCAAGCGCGGGATTCTGATCGTCGGCCCGGACAAAAAAACCATCGCCGAATACCGCCGGTTGCAACGGGAGATCGTCCATCTCCGGAAGGAATTACACCGGCTGCGAACCAGCCCCACCGTCACGCGCGACCGTCGCCGTATCACCTTGCTCGCCAACATTGAACTGCCGGCGGACATCAAGGCCGCGGTTCAAGCCGGGGCCGCGGGAATCGGCCTGTACCGCACCGAGTTTCTGTTTATGAACCGCGCGGGCATGCCAAGCGAGGAAGAACAGTTCCGGGCCTATGTAAAAGTTGCGAGGGCGTTGGCGGGAAAGCCGGTGACCATACGAACCCTCGATCTGGGCGCGGACAAGCAGGTGGACGGAGGACGGGCAAGCACGGCCGTGACCGTCAATCCGGCATTGGGATTGCGTGCGGTGCGTCTGTGTCTGCACGACACCTCGCTCTTTCGCCCGCAGCTGCGCGCCATCCTGCGCGCCTCGGCCTTCGGGAAGGTGCGGATCATGATTCCCATGCTGTCGAGCCAGGATGAGTTGCATCGCGTGCTTGACTTGATTGAAGAAACCAAGGCCGAACTGAAACGTGAACGTGAAAGCTTCAACCCCAGAATCCCCGTCGGCGGAATGATCGAGGTGCCGGCGGCGGCGGTCTCCGCCGATCTGTTTGCGCCTTACTTGGACTTTTTCTCCATCGGTACGAACGATCTGATTCAGTATACGCTGGCAATCGACCGCGTCGACGACGCGGTCAACTATCTCTACGACCCGCTACACCCGTCCGTGCTGCGCCTGATATCCCTGATCATCAAGGCCGCCAAGGCGGCGCGCATCCCCGTTGCGATGTGCGGCGAAATGGCGGGGGACCCGCGTTATACGCGACTGTTGTTGGGACTGGGACTGACCGAATTCAGCATGCACCCGGCAACCCTGTTGATGGTCAAAAAGGTCGTTCGCCAAAGCAACATGAAGGCGTTGGCGAACTTCTCGCGCCGGGTACTGAAGCGGCGCGACATCCGGGAAGTGCATTCGCTGATCAATACGCTGAACGAAAGCGGCTCCGCCTGATCCCCAGGCGGAGCCGCGTGATTGCTTAATTGCGACGCAGGCCCTCGGGTAAATGCGGCCCCATCTCCGTGCTTTGGGCGGGATAGACAAAGGCGGGACGGTTGTCCTGCACGATCGCGACCATGCCGTTTTGGTACTTCAGGCGGTTGGCGCTGAATCCCTCGGAGGCGCGCGGCTGAAACGTTTCTTTCAGCACCGAGGCGGCGGTGATTTTCTTCAGGCGGAACGGCCGCCAGAAAGGCGGCGGGCGACCGGAAGACGAATACCCCCGTGTCTGATAACCGTCCAGAACAAGTTCCCCGCGTTCATCGGTATAAATCGCGTGGGGTTCCAGCACCCGGATCTGGCGCTGATCGTGATAGCGGACGGCCACACAACGTTTTTCCTTGATGGCCTGGGTCATCAGTTGCAGTATGTTTGGTAACATGTTGCTTTCCTTCAACAAAGACTCCGTATTTCCTGTCTTCCTGCATAAATATGGCACAGCCGCGCGGGCGCCGCAAAACCTCCGGATAAAAGGTCGATTTTAAGCCTTACGCGGCCGGCTCCGGCGGGCGTGTTTCACGCGCCGCACCACCTTCCCGGCCCTCCTTATCTATCATAGCGACGCCGGGATTTGCGTCAAACCAAAAACAGGGCCGCCAGACCCAGAAAGGCGAAGAAGCCCACCACGTCAGTTACGGTGGTCAGGATCACCCCGCTTGCGAGCGCCGGATCAATGCCCAGCTTGCGCACAAGAATCGGGATGGTAACCCCGGAAAGCGCGGCAAATGCAAGGTTAATCACCATCGCCAGGGCGATCAACAGGGCCAGCATAAAATTGTTGTACCAGAGCATGGCCACCAGGGCCACCAGCAGCGCCCATAAAAGGCCGTTCAACCCGCTTACCATCAGCTCCTTGGCCAACAACCGTCTGGCGTTGCTGTCGGTAATGGTGCCCAGAGACAGGCCGCGCACCACAAGCGTCAGGGTCTGGATCCCGGCATTGCCGCCCATGCTCGCCACAATCGGCATCAGGACCGCCAGCGCCACCACCTTCTCAATGGTCTGTTCAAAAAGGCCGATGACCCAGGAAGCGATCACGGCCGTGACCAGATTGACGCCCAGCCATACGGCGCGATCGCGGCTGCTGCGCGCCACCGGCGCGAAGATATCCACCTCTTCGCTCAGACCCGCCGGGGCCATCACCGAATGGTCCGCCTCCTCGCGAATGACGTCCACCACGTCGTCAACGGTGATGCGTCCCAACAGACGATTGGCTTCGTCCACCACCGGCGCCGAAATCAGGTTGTAGCGCTCGAAGGCGGCGGCGACTTCCTTGGCCGGCGTCAGCGCCGTGAACTTAACGCCGTCGTGATCCACGATCTGGGAAACGCGCATGGCGGTATCCGACGTCAACAGCTTCGAGATCGTCAGCGTACCGAGCAAATGATCGTTTCGGTCCACCACAAACAGTTTGTCGGTGGATTCCGGCAATTCCCCGCGCCGGCGCAGATACCGCAATACGACCTCGAGGGTGATGTTCTCCCGCACGGTCACGGCGTCCACGTTCATCAGACCGCCCGCCGTGTCCTCCGGATAGGAAAGCACCGCATCCAACCGCTGCCGGTCCTGCTTGTCCAGGGCGAACAGGACTTCCGCGATTACCTCGTCCGGAAGTTCGGGGATAAGGTCGGCGATGTCATCGGTATCGAGCGTCCTGGCCGCGGCGACCAGGGCCTTGTCGTCCATCAGCTTGACGAGGTCGGCGCGTACCGTCTCGGGAAGCTCGAGGAGGATTTCACCGATAAGCCGGCTGTCAACCTGGCCCCAAACAAGGGGGCGCTGTTCCGGCGGGATGCTTTCGAGGAGACTGGCGATGTCCGCCGGATGAAGATCGGCCAGGATATCGCGGACCCTGTCAGAGGCACCCTCTTCCAAAGCAGCCTGGAGCCATTTCAGGTGATTGGGTTCTTTTTGTTCGCGCACCGTGGCCATGGCTCCATCCGTCTTCAAGCATGCCTATCGAGGATCGCGCTCGCCTGAGCTGCGCGAGTTCACGAATTTTAGCATACCGACTTATTCCCGCTCAGCTTTAATTCGCCTGAAGCGCGGAACAATTTCCAATTAGCTGGTGATACCGAGAGGGAAGTGCGCGGCCTAGCTTCCCGCCACGGCCATGTTGTCCAACAGAATGGAACCCGTGCGGATGTTGCCGCGCGTGTCCACGTCATTTCCGACGGCGACCAGTCCCCTGAACATGTCCTTGAGGTTGCCGGCGATGGTGATTTCCTCAACCGGGTATTGAATCTCGCCGTTTTCTATCCAGAAACCCGCCGCCCCGCGTGAATAGTCGCCGGTCACGACGTTGACGCCGAACCCGATGAATTCGGTGACAAGCAAACCGGTATCCATCTGCTTCAGCAAGCCGGTCAGATCCCGGTCTCCGGGTTCAATCGTAAGGTTGTGCACACCCCCGGCGTTGCCCGTCGTTTGCATTTTGAGCTTGCGCGCCGAATAGGAATCGAGCACATAGCCCTCAAGGACGCCGTCCTTGACCAGATCGCGGGGCGCGGTCGCCACGCCTTCGCCGTCAAACGCGGCGCTGCCCAGGGCCGCTTTCAGATGCGGCTGCTCATAAATATGCACATGATCGGCGAATACCGGTTTGCCGATGTGATTCAGCAAAAACGACGCCTGCCGGTACAAATTGCCGCCGCTCACCGCACTGACAAAATGCGATAAAAGACTCGCGGCAACCGGGGCTTCATAAACGACGGAACACCGCCTGGTGGAAAGCTTGCGCGCGCCCAGGCGCCTGAGTGCGCGCGCGGCGGCCTGTTTCCCGACCGCCTCGGGCGGCTCAAGGCCCGACGACATTCGGGAAACGGTATACCAGTAGTCACGCTGCATGCCTTTTTCGTCCTGGGCGATGATGCTCGCGCTCAGGCTGTGGCGCGTGGCGGCGACCGTGCCGAGAAAACCGTGGGTGTTGCCGTAGACTTCCAGCCCCTCGTGCGTCGACAACGTCGCCCCTTCGGAATTGCTGATCCGGGAATCCAGGCGGCGCGCCGAGTCCTCACACAATTGCGCCAGGTCGATCGCCGTCTCCATCTTCGGGTTCCATGGATGATGAAGGTCGAGATCGGGAATGTCTTTCGCCAGCCGGTCCGGGTCGGCAAGCCCGGTGCACGCATCCTCGGCGGTGTACCGGGCAATGGTGCAGGCCGCGCGCACCGTGTCGCGCAAGGCAGCCGGGGTGAAGTCCGTGGTGCTGGCGGAGCCGCTGCGTTGTCCGAAATACACCGTGATGCCGAGCCCCTTGTCGCGGGTATGCTCCACGGTCTCGAGTTCACCCAGGCGCACGGTCAACGACAGGCCCTGCGCAAGATTGGCACCGGCCTCGGCGCTGCTCGCCCCCTGCCTTTTTGCTTCCGTTAACACCGTATCGATCAGATCAGTGAGGCGCTCGGAAGACGTAAGATCGGAGAGAGAAGATAAATATCTGTGTTCTATCTTCTGTTTTTTGTCTTTTGTCCTCATATTTATCGGGTCCCTCCCACCGTCAGGCCGTCGATGCGCAGGGTGGGCTGACCGACCCCGACGGGCACGCTCTGTCCGTCCTTGCCGCAGGTTCCCACGCCCGGGTCGAGTTTGAGATCGTTGCCCACCATGCCCACGCGGGTCAGCACCTCCGGGCCGCTGCCGATCAGGGTTGCGCCCTTGACCGGACGGGTGACTTTTCCTTTCTCGATCAGATAGGCTTCGCTGGCGGAAAACACGAATTTGCCCGAGGTGATGTCCACCTGGCCGCCGCCGAAATTGACGGCATACAGGCCCTTCTCGACCGAGGCGATAATCTCCGCCGGGTCGTACTGCCCGGCGAGCATGTAGGTGTTGGTCATGCGCGGCATCGGCAGATGGGCATAGGATTCGCGACGGCCGTTGCCGGTCGGCGCCGTTTTTGTCAGGCGCGCGTTGAGCGTGTCCTGCATATAGCCCTTGAGAATGCCGTGCTCGATCAGGACCGTCCGTTGCGTGGGCGTGCCCTCGTCGTCCACGTTCAAGGACCCGCGTCGGTCCGGGAGCGTGCCGTCATCAACCACGGTGCATTGCTCCGAGGCCACCTGCTCGCCGATGCGCCCGGCAAAGGCCGAGGTGCCCTTGCGGTTGAAATCCCCTTCAAGGCCGTGGCCGATGGCCTCGTGCAGCAGAATGCCCGGCCAGCCCGGTCCCAACACCACTTGCAGCGTGCCCGCGGGCGCTTCGATGGATTCAAGGTTGACCAGGGCCTGACGCACCGCCTCACGCGCGTAACCGAGCGCCGTGTCATCGTCCAGAAAATACCGGTAGGCAAAACGTCCGCCGCCGCCGGCCGTTCCCTGCTCGCGCCGACCGTTTTGTTCCACGATGACGGTGACATTCAGCCGCACAAGCGGGCGCACGTCGCCCGTGAGCACGCCGTCGCTGCGCGCGACCAGGATCACCTCGTGCACGGCGGCCAGATTCGCCATCACCTGCTTGACCCGCGGGTCCTGGGCGCGCGCCTCCGCTTCCACCCGCTCAAGCAAGCCGACCTTGGCGTCATCCGCAAGACCGGCAAGCGGATCCGTGGATTCATAAAGCCGCAGCCCGCCGCCGCCGCGCCAGGTGATGGGTACGGACGCCTTTCCTCCTTGACGCGCAATCGCGCGCGCCGTGGTCGCCGCTTCCAACAGGGCCGGCATCACGATCTCATCGGAATAGGCGAAACCCGTCTTTTCCCCGCTGACCGCGCGCACGCCCACGCCCTGTTCGATGTTGTGGCTGCCGGATTTTACCCGGCCCTCTTCCAGCGACCACGACTCATGGCGGCTGTATTGAAAATAGAGATCGGCATAATCCACGCGGCCGGTCATAAGGTTCGCCATCAAGCGCTCAAGTTCGCATTCGCCGATGCCGGCGGGATCGAGCAGGGCTTTCCTGGCTTGTTTAAGTCCGCCGCTCATACCAAGTTCTTCCTGTGTCGAATGCTGGGGAGGCTCTCCCGCGTGTGTTGCAGGCGTTCGGAAGGACAATCGGCGATCACCACGCCCGATCCGCGGGCGAGCCGGTCCAGCACCTCGCCCCAGGGGCTTACGATCATGCTGTCGCCGTGGGTCTCGCGGCCGTTGACATGGTAACCCCCCTGGTCCGGGGCGATGACATAGGCCAGGTTCTCGATCGCGCGCGCCCGCACCAGGGTTTCCCAATGCGCCCGGCCGGTATGCGCCGTAAACGCGGACGGGACGACAAACAGTTCCGCGCCTTGATCCAGCATGCGCCGGAATAACTCAGGAAAACGCAAATCGTAACACACCGCCAACCCCATCCTGCCGAAGGGGGTGTCGGCCACGACGGTTTCCGCGCCGGCTTCGAAAAAGTTTGATTCGTGATAGTGCTCCCCGTTTCCAAGCTTGACGTCGAAGAGGTGCATCTTGTCATACCGCGCCACCCGCTCGCCGCGGTCATTAAACAACAGACAGGCGGCGCGCAGCTTGCCTTTCTCCCTCGCCTTCAGGGGAATGGTGCCGCCGACCAGCCACACGCGATGTTCCCGCGCCTTCTCCGACAAATAGTCCTGAAGGGGGCCGTGACCGTCCGCCTCGGCGACCGCAAGACGATCGGACTCCCGCACGGGCATGAGGGCGAAGTTCTCGGGCAGCGCCACCAGTTTCGCGCCTTTAGCGGCCGCCGTCGCAATCAGGCGCGCGGCCTCGGTCAGGTTGGCCGACACCTGCGGCCCGGAGGCCATCTGCACCGCCGCCATCCGGCTCATGGATTGCCCCCGTAACTGCGCACTTCAAGCACAAGAAAATTACCGATGCCCGGTACCTGTTCGAGGCTGACCCGCGCCGACGGGATTCCCAGCGCCACCAGCCACGAGCGCAATTCCTCCGCCCAAAGTATCGCCGCATCCCCGCTCCCATGCCGGATCAGGATGCGGCCGTCCGGCTGCCTGTCAAAATCGCCGACCAAGCGATCCAGGCCGGGCAAGCGTCGCATCGCATCACCGTCGCGGGGGCGCGCCCACTGGTCCGCGGTAATCGTTACCCCCGGCGTCCCGCCCTGCGTCGGGAACGTGTCTCCGCCTTCTGCCGCCGGGATGTAAGAAAGCAAAATGAAGAAAAATGGGAAGATTCGCTGCATGCAGACAAGCATATCATTGAAGCACCGCGAATGCGTTATTCATCCGATTCGGTTTCAGTCTCTTCGACATCGGCTTTTGGTTTTTCTTTCTTTACGGATTTGATTACCTTGGGGTTGTCCCACGGCCCCTTAACCACATAGGTCACACGGGTACCCTCGGCGATCTGCTTCTTGAAGAGTTTTTGGATCGCCAATACCGCCACGGCGACCTGGGGACCCCATATTCCCAAGCTGGTCAGCGTCAGGCTGTCGCTCAGTTGGGGTTCCACCTCCAGCACCAGGTCGTAATCCTCTTCGACCAGGCCAATGCGTCCCCCGATTGCGAGCTTGGCGGAGGGGGCCCTGATCGTGAAATCGCGGGTATAGGCATTTCCCTTTTCGACCGAAATGTGCCCTTCAATCTTGTTGAAGATAAACCCCTTGCCGAACAAGGGGCTGAAATCAAGCACCAGGTAGCGCCCGATGGAACTCAGATCCAAAAGTCCGAAGAGCCGCGAGGCGCCCTGTTCAACCTTCAAGAAACGCCCTTTTTTTGCCGTGAGTTCGACCTTGCCGTCGATCGCTTTAAGTTTGGGATTCGCCGGGGAACCGGCCCAAGCAAGCGTCGACTTGACTTCCACCTTGCCCTTTGCCATCTGATCCGGGACGCCGAACGCCTCCATGG
>WGFP01000234.1 GCA_015492195.1 Acidiferrobacterales bacterium | reverse complement strand
ATGTTATACATAGCCCATTTTTCCCGGCCTCCGCGGCCACGGATCACGGTACCCACGCTATACTCCATAACAGGCGGTTCAGAGGAAAAGAATGAAAAAAGCGGGGGTTCTCAAAAAAGACTGGTTTATTGCCCTGCTGGTCAGTGTGCTATTCATCGTCGCGTTCGGCAACAATATCCCCCTTCTGGATAGGTTTGAGCAGCTCGCCTACGACGTCGGCGTCAGAATGACGCATCGCAACCCGGCGGCCGCCGAAGATATCGCCATCATCGCCATCGACGACCCGAGTATCGCGCAAATAGGCCGTTGGCCGTGGCCGCGAAGTGTCCTGGCGGAGATGGTGCAACGGTTATCCAAAGCCAGGGCCCGCGAAATCGCTTTACTGTTCTCTTTTGCCGAACCGCAAACCGATCCCGGCCTGAAATACATTCGGCAACTGAAAGATTACATAAAGAAAACGCCGTTTCCGAAAAATGCCCGCCGCGAGGCAAGGACAATTTCCAAACTTCTGACGCGCGCGGAGAATGATTTAAATTCCGACGTCAAATTTGCCAAAACCATCGCCAAAACACGAAACATCTACATGCCCATGTTTTTCAAGCTGGGTGCGCCGTCGGCAAAACCGAAAACCAAACTTCCCGATTACGTTCGGCGCAACCGTCTGACCAAGGTCGCCGACAACCCGGATAATCCTGGTGCGCCGTTTACAACCGCGGGAGTCCGCTTTCCATTGGAATATTTCGGCAGGTACACCACCGGTATCGGTCATTTGAATCTAATAAAGGACCAGGTCGGCGGGATACGCTCGGAAACCCTGGTGCTGGAACACTACGGCGAATACTATCCCTCTCTCGCCTTGCTGCTTGCGGCACGCCGTCTTAACCTGGGACCGCGCAATATCAAGATCGAATTGGGCAAGGGCGTTCAAGTGGGCAAGCTCTACATAAAAACCAATCCAAGCATGCAAATGTACGCCGGCTTTTATGCGTCGCGCGGCAACGATGTCCCCTTCACCACCTATTCCTTCAAAGACATTTATACCGGCAAGGTTTCTCACAAGGTTTTCAGAAACAAAATTGTGCTGATCGGCGCCACGGCCGCCGGCGCGGGTAGCACCCATGTCACGCCGACGAGTCCCGCCATGAGCGGTCCCGAAGTAACGGCAAATATAATCGCAAGTATCCTGAATCAGGATTTTTACACCCGCCCGCCATGGGCGATATCGGCCGAGGCCGGGATGTTTGCGGTCATCGTGCTTTATCTCATGTTTGTCCTGCCCAGGATGAGTATCGGCTTTGCAGCAATTTTCTCGTTCGTGCTGTTGCTCGCCCTGATCGGCGCCGGTCATTACCTTATGGTCAGCGAAAAAATATGGCTGCGCAGCGTATCCCCCGCCCTGCTGTTGCTGACGGGCCATCTGCTGCTGACCGGCAGGCGCTTTTTCACCACGGAGCGATTGAAACTTGCGGCCGAATCCGACTCGGCCCACACCAACCGCCTGTTGGGACTCGCCTTTCAAAATCAGGGCCAGCTCGACATGGCGATGGACAAGTTCCGCAAGCTGCCGGTGGATGAATCGGTTCTGGAGCTGATTTACAACCTGGCCCTGGACTTCGAGCGCAAGCGTCACTTCAGCAAGGCGGTGGCGGCCTACGACTATATTCTCACCCACGACCGAAAATTCCGGGATGTCCCGGAACGCATGAAACGGGCGCAACAAGCCGAAAACGCCATCCTGCTTGGATCAAAGGCCGCCACGCCCAACGGGACGGTCATTCTGGACGGCGTGGACCAGAAGCCCACCTTGGGGCGTTATGAGCTTGAAAAAGAGCTGGGCAGGGGCGCCATGGGCACCGTTTATCTCGGGCGCGATCCCAAAATCAACCGGGTCGTGGCCATCAAAACCCTCGCCATTTCCCAGGAATTTGAGGCGACCGAGGTCAGACAGGTCATGGAACGCTTTTTCCGTGAGGCGGAGACCGCCGGCCGGCTGAATCACCCGAATATCGTGACCATCTACGACGCCGGGGAAGAACATGACCTCGCCTATATCGCCATGGAATACTTGCAGGGCAAGGACCTGACCCACTATATAAATAAAGAGAAGCCCCTGTCCCTTTCATGGGTCATGAATGTAATCGTAAAGGTCGCCGACGCCCTCGATTACGCCCACAAACAGAACGTCGTCCACCGCGACATCAAACCGGCGAATATCATGTTCAACGAGGCGGACAACAGCATTAAGGTCACGGATTTCGGGATCGCGCGCATCACGGCCTCCAGCAAGACCAAAACGGGGGTCGTGCTCGGCACGCCTTCCTATATGTCGCCGGAACAACTGGCGGGCAAACCCGTGGACGGGCGCTCGGATTTATTCTCCCTGGGGGTAACGTTGTTTGAGTTGCTGACCGGCAAACAACCCTTCACCGGGGATTCCATGGCGGCGTTGATGTATCAGATCACCAACGTGAAACATCCTGATGTCAGGCGCCTGCGCAAAGACGTGCCTCCCTGTGTACGCACTATAGTTGACCGCCTGCTGCACAAAAAGCCGGGGAAGCGCTATCAAAGCGGTGGAGAACTCAAACGCGCCGTGACCAAGTGCATTGGCTCATCGGTAAAATGATCAAGGTGAGGCTGAAATGAATGAATTGCTGATGGCGGGCCTGACCGATCCGGGAAAAATACGGCTGGAGAACGAGGATTGCATAGCAATCAAACCCGAGATCGGTCTCGCGGTCGTTGCCGACGGCATGGGAGGCCATCAAGCCGGTGAAGTGGCGAGCGGCATGGCCGTCGATC
>WGFP01000233.1 GCA_015492195.1 Acidiferrobacterales bacterium | reverse complement strand
GTATTGGTGTAGGTGCTCTCAAATTTCTCAAAGGCGATCAGCTCGGGATTGTCTTTGCCGAAGTAGACCTTGTAATCAGCGGAGAACTCATGATAACGAACGCCATAACCGGCAATGCCGGCGACCAGCAGACACGCGGCCAAGACCAACCAACGCCATTGGGAAACCCAACGTGCGTAGGCCGGAATAAAGTGACGGGTTAACTTCTGCATACCTCAAGGCCCAAAAAATACGCCGCCTGAACCTGCCGGAAACGGATTCTTTTATATTTATCTTCTTTCAAACTGCGCCACGATCTCACCGAGGACGCGGTTGAATCGTGCGGGATCCTCTTGCGGGATAAAATGCCCCACACCCGAAACCAGCACCACGTCATCGCCCTTGGGCTTGTTCTTGCCTTCCGGGTCGGCGTTGATGTTGCGCAACGGGGCGGGCAGCGTGCGCAGGGCCGCGGCGGCGTCACGCGCCGCCCAGACCAACAACTCATGCATGGCGCTTACCCCCACCGCGGGCGGCGCGGCAGCCATGTCTTTGGCGATCCGGTCAACCACCGCCGCATCGGCCTTCGGCGGAAACATGCTGCGCACCATATCCTCGGTGTTTTTCGGGAAGTCTTTCTTGAAGGGCTTGATGAATTCCGGAATCTTTTCCATCGCCGGCCACTGAAAACCGGTATTGAATGTATCCACGCCGACCAGACCGATCACGCGCTTCGGTATTTTTCCGGCCGCCTCAACGATGACCGGCCCGCCCATGGAGTGGCCGATCAACACCACCCGTTTCAGATCGAGCTTCTTCACCACCGCGGCCACGTCCGCCCCGAAGGCCGGCATGCCATACACCTTGCGTTGCATGCCCGACTCGCCGTGCCCGGCCAGATCCAGCGTCACGACCGTGTAATTTCTTGCGAAGCGGTCAACCTGGCCGTCCCAATAACTGCTGTCGCACGACCAGCCATGCACAAACACCAGCGCCGTCTCGCCTTTACCCGCCACGTGGTAGCGGATCGGCACCCCATCCGTCGAGGGGACGGTGCCGGTGATCTTTGGAGGGCCCGGCTCACAAGCCGTGAGCAGTAACGACGCAAAAACGGCAATGGTGAAGAAAGCGCTTTTTGTTATCCGAAACACGATGAACCTCTCCCTGTGAGGACGAAGGCCCATATGATCGATGCCCGCTTCCCCGCAGTCAAAGAATCAATGGTCTCGACCCTATTGATTTTCCTTGTTTTTATGAAACCGACCCCGCCGTTTTTAACGGGCCTTTTCGGGCCCTGAACGCAGATTGGCACAGATTATGCAAGATTTTCAGACAGTTGCTCTACATCCCTATCAGGGAGGATACGAAATGGACGATAGCTCGCGGACCAAGAAGGTCGATCGAGCTGAGAAAGGGATCGCTCTCAAAGTTGCGCTTGTCTATAGCGTGGTGGGTATCCTGTGGATCTTGTTCTCCGATCAATTACTACTGAAAGGTGCGCCTGACCCCCGCGCTCTGACCTACCTGCAAACCTTCAAAGGCTGGCTCTATATCCTCGCAACGGCCGTCCTGCTGTATGTGCTGATCAGGCGCTATGCCGGCAGTCTTGCCCGCTTGATGGGCCGGCTCCGCATTTCGGAAGAGCGGATCCGCCACCTGGTGGACTCGGTACCCGACATCCTTTACACGGCCCGTTTGCCTGATTTCGGAGTGACATTCATCAGCCCGGCGGTGACGACCGTGCTCGGATTCACGCCGGAGGACTTTGCGGCCAATCCTTACCTTCTGCAGGATCAGCTCCACGACGACGACCGGCGCCGGGTGTTGTCGGAAATCAGGCGCGCCGCCGCGAAGCTGAAGACTTTTACCGTTGAGTACCGCATGTGGCACAAGGACGGCAAGACGGTGCGCTGGTTTCGTGACAGCGGTAACGTGTATGAAGATGAGAACCATAGGATTGCCTCCATATCAGGGGCAATGAGTGACATCACAGAACGTAAGGAGGCCGAGGCCAGGGCCGCGTATATGGCCAACCACGATTCATTGACCGGGCTTCTAAATCAGCGGGGGCTGATTCTGGTGCTGGAAAATTTCATGGCGCTGGCACGCAGGCGACAACAGGAAATGACCTGTCTTATTCTCGGTATTGACGGATTCGGCCACATTAACGATATCTACGGTCGCCGCACGGGTGATGATCTGCTGGTGCAGGTTGGCCAGTTCCTGGAACGCACGTTGCGCGCCAGCGACGTCATATCGCATACTAGAAATCAGGTGGTCGCCCGTGTGGGTGGAAACCGGTTTCTGATGGCCCTGCCCGACACAAAGCTTAAGGGGGCACAGACCTTAGGCGAACGAATACTTAAAGAATTGGGACAACTCAAGATCCCCGCGGGAACGGAGTATATCCGCGTCACCGGAAAAATAGGGATTGCCGGTTTTCCCACGCACGCCGAGGAAGCGGACAGCCTGCTCTCCCACGCCGAGACCGCGCTTAAACGGGCCAAAAATGAAGGCGCCAAACCTATCCATGTGTTTGACAACGCCGAACGTGAGGAGGACACGCAGGCCCTGCGATGCGTGGAAGCGATCCACCGCGCCTTGGAAGACAAGCGCTTCACGCTTCATTTTCAGCCCATCCTGCATATTCCAAGCGGCGCGCTGCATCATTACGAAGTGCTGGTACGGATGCAGATGCCGGACAACCGACTGATACCGCCGGGACAGTTCATCGAAGTGGCGGAGCGTTTCGGCATGATCAACCAAATTGATTATCGGGTTTTGGAAATGGCGTTTGAGCACTTGAAGAAACTGGCGAAACAGCGGCGCCATATTACCCTGTCGGTGAATCTAAGCGGCGCGCATTTCGGAGATACCCGGCTACTTCAATGGCTGGAGAACAAATTCACCAACAGCGGTATCGATACCCGGAACCTGATTCTCGAAATCACGGAAACGGCGGCGGTGCGCGACATGCAGAAAGCCAGAACTTTGATGCAGTCGTTAAAGACGCTGGGTTACCGTTTTGCCTTGGATGATTTCGGTATCGGGTTTACGTCGTTTTCTCATCTAAGAACGCTACCCGTGGATATCGTGAAGATCGACGGAAGCTTCGTGCGGAACCTGCACACCAGTCGTGAAGACCGGGGCCTGGTACAGGCCATCACCAACGTGGCCAAGACGTTCAATAAAAAAGTGGTCGCGGAATTTGTGGAAAACGGCGAAATCCTGAAAATATTGCAGCGGTTCGGCGTTGACTACGCGCAGGGCTTCCACATCGGAAAGCCTGAACCTAGCATACCCTTTAATGAAGCATTGCAAAAAGAAGCGGAAAACACGATTCCGCATTCCCTGGATCTGAACCTTGCAAAGCCGTGACAATCACACGAATCACTTAGGGAACCTCTGAATAACACGCTCAACCGCCAAGTCGCCAAAAAAACGTATTGAATATCAAAGAGAAAAACTTGGCGTTTTGGCGGTTCAAGTTCAATTAATCGGAACTTCCTTAGTATTCTTTTGATTCATCACTGATTTGGCATCAGGCGTCAGGGCGGGCAAGACATGTGTTGAGGGCCCTGACAAGCGAGGGCGCGGGATCCCCATAGGCTTTTTATATAAGCGACAATATCGCGCGCCTGCTTTTCGGACAGGAGGCCTTTAAAGGCCGCCATGCGTTTTGTTCGGGTCGAACCTTCCATAATGAACTCCACCAAATCTTCATCCGTGTGATGCCAAGCATGCTGGGAATCGTCCAGGGCCGGCGCCGGAAAATATCCCGGTTGGCGAACGAAGGGCGGGTTGATGGACTCCCCCACGCCGCGTTTTCCATGGCAGGACTGACAATGGGCGGCGTACAGCTTCTCGCCTCTTAATGCAGATTTTTTATCGGGCGGCTTGCCGGTCTCCGCGAACGCCAAACCAGCGGCAACGGTTAAGCCCAACGTCAGGGATAAGAACAATAAGCAACGCCCACCCCAAATAACGAATCGAGAATTAAAAGTGTCTGATTTCATTGATCGTGTCTTGCAAAACGAGGGCTTAGAATAACACGCCTACCTATATTGAAAAACGGGAACCTTGATCCACTATGTCAAAACTCCTCGTCCTCGGGTATGAGAGCCAGATTAAAAGTAGTACGCCAATTCCACCTGCACATAATCATCATTCCGAAACGAAAAGAAGGGGTCACCGGCTGGGAGTCCGTGGAATGTTCTCACCTCCATACTGAGTTTCCAGGAATCCTTCAGTCGGCGGCCGGCTTCCAGAAATAAGAATCTGGCGTCACTGTCACGGTCGGCAACCACGCCGATCAAGGCTTCCGTACTCTGCACATCGTTATAAACCAGGCGCACGCCGAGGAACACATCGTCCTGATACGGCGACGGTGACGCCGTACCCCGGTCGTCGTAGAGATATTCCGCCAACACCCCCAAATCCTTGGGCGATCCAAAAATTCCGTAAAACGTGTATTCGAATCCGCCGGTGGCGGCGGTAAAGCTTGGCCCCTGCCCGGAACGGTGGATGGCTTCAAGCTTCCACAACCAGTTGCCTTTGGTGGCCTGCACGTCGAGGCCGGTCTGGTTGATCAGATCGTAATGCGGCACGAACACGGCGTTGCCGTTGTTGTCCGTGCCGGCCACCAGACGCGGCTCGCGGCTGGTGCCGGAGAAGTGCGACAGACCGACGTCCCAATCACCGATCACATGCGACCAGCGGACCGCGGCATCGACATGGTTTTCCTTGCGCGAAGACTCATACACCGCCTGGTCGGTGTCCACGCGCGGGATGGTACGCAACCGCCCCTCACTGCCCGGAAACGTGCGTTCGCGAAAATAGGGAAGAATAAATAAATCGACGGTGCCCCACTTCCGAATCAATGCCAGGTTGACCATGGGCTGGCCGAGCTTGTCTTCGAGATCCGGATTCTCGACCAGATCGGTCTGGTTGATGATGTCCACCAGGTGTTGCGACTCGGTCACCCCCCAGAATACCTTGCGCACGCCGATACGCCACTCGTACGTTTGGCCGACCTTGATCCAGGCGAGTTCGCGGATGTCCGCGTGCGTGCGTGCGTTAT
Organism: Acidiferrobacterales bacterium; assembly: GCA_015492195.1. Taxonomy (GTDB): domain Bacteria; phylum Pseudomonadota; class Gammaproteobacteria; order Acidiferrobacterales; family Sulfurifustaceae; genus S146-88. Next base: position 2,937 of record WGFP01000233.1, on the reverse strand, counting down.
CGTATTGGTCCACGCGGACGAAGGGGATAAAAGTAAATATCTGCTTGCCCTGGTCCCACTCGTGGCGATACTCGGGCTGGACCGCCAGGGAAAAATACCTGTCGTGCTGTACCGCAGCCGACGCGTCTTCGGTGAAGCCGCGGAATTCCGCGGCCACGTACCCCGACCACTCGCCCGCCTGCGCCAGGGTTTGTAAAACACTCAAACCCAGGGCGAACACCGAAACAACGACGGGCTTGCGCCAGGGCGACATGTCAGCGCACGCGTTTCAAGCTGTTGCGATCGAAGTCGCGGTCGGTGAGTCCCGTCTTGAAGCGATAGTTCTTCCAGATCAACGTCGTGCTCTTGCCGGTCTGATGATTGACCATCTCCATGCGGTCGGCACGCCAGTATTTGTTGAGGTACTGCTTGTAGTCATGGAAGGTCAGGGTCTTGAGCATGGCGTTCTTGCGGTCGTAGAACTCGACTTTCAGCGGCTGGTAGATAGTCTTGTCCACCCACACCACCTGACGCGTGTAGCCCGAGTACTTGTAGGCGGGATAACGTTCGATAACAAAGGTATCGCGCCCGTCCAGCTTCTCATCCCGCAGCCACTTGTACGTATACTTGGCGACTTCCTGCGAGGTGAGGTCCTCGTAGGCGAACTCGCTGCCCATGAACGGTCCCGATTTGTTGCTTGAGGCAATGCGCTTGACGCGTTTCAACGCCGGCAGGTACAGCCATTGATCGTCGGGCCTGGTCGCGTGGGTGAAGCTTAGGAATGCCGTGCCCTTGACGTCGTTGGGCGTATCGAAAATGGTCAGGCCCTTGTCCCCGTCTCCCTGCACTTCCAGGGTGCGGGTGCGGATGATGCGCCGGCTCTCTTTGCCCTGGCGGTTGCGCAAAATCATTTCCAAGTCCGCCTGCTGGTCACCCCAACCGGTGTCGCGCCGGTCCATCTCTTTGGCAATGGCCAAGCCCTTCTCTTCCGGTGTTTGTGCCTGCAACTCGGCGAAAGGCAAGGCCAACATCGGAATCAGCAATAGCCAATGTTTCATCTTTATTCTCCTTGGCTCTTATCAGTAATGGCGGCGATTTCCGCGCATCTCGTCAACTGCCTCGAAATACACGAATGCATCAACCCTCTCTCGAGAAAGCGCTGGAATGCCCCAGGAGGAACAAACCACATTACCGAGAACGGTCGGAAATCCGCAACGGCCTGTGGTGAATATGATAAGGTACGGGAAGCAAAATAAACACAATATAAGACAATAAAGGTTACTATGTTATTTCAAGAGCTCAACGGCACCAAGTGCAAGACTTATCTCATCGCCGACAAACACGTGAGGAAAGCCTTGTTGATCGACCCCGTCAAGGAAAACATAGATCGCTACCTCGCCTTTCTTGCCTATCAGAAGCTAAACCTTGAGGCGCTCGTCGATACTCACACGCATGCCGACCACAGCACCGCCGGTTTCGAACTCCAACGCCTGACCGGCGCCCGATTGATCATGCACCGCCGCGCGCCCGTGCCGCGGGTGGACGAACACGTTGACGACGGTGACACGATTCGCGTCGGCGACGTGACGCTGCGGGTCCTGTACACCCCGGGCCATACGCCGGACAGCATCAGCCTCTATACCGCCGACCGGGTGTTCACCGGCGACGTGCTTTTGATCGGCGGCACCGGACGGGCCGATTTCGCGGGCGGCGATGCCGGGCAGCAGTACGATTCGATCACGCAGAAACTGTTCAGCCTTCCGGATGAGACCCTGGTGTTTCCCAGTCACGACTACCGGGGCAACACGCAGTCCACCATCGGTCAGGAGAAGCGCCACAATCCACGGATATCAGGGCGCACGCGTAAGGAATACATTGAACTGATGAACAGCATTAAATTCCCGTTGCCCGAGAAGATCCAGGAAGTGTTGCAACCGAATCAGACCGCGCTCGACGACGACCGCACCGCCTTCCCCGCGCTGGCGGAATTGAACCAAGTCCGACAGCTTGCTCCGGAAGAAGTCCGTGCGTATCTTGATGCGGAGCACAAGCCGCTGCTCCTGGACGTGCGCGAGCCGGATGAATACCAGGGCGAGCTTGGCCACATTCCCGGCAGCCTTCTTATTCCTCTGGGTGAACTGACCAAACGGGTCGACGAATTGGAGGCTTATAAAGACAGGCCTGTCATCGTCATCTGCCGCGCCGGCGTGCGCAGCACCACGGCCGCGGCCATTCTTACCGGACTCGGTTTCGAGCACGTGTCAAACCTGAAAGGGGGGATGCTGGATTGGAACGACAAGAAGTTTCCTGTAGAAGCACGCACGCCATCTTGAATGGATCATTTGTAAATTCTTCGCTCAACCGGCCTGGGCTTCATATTTCTTGAGCAGCACCCCTTCCTCGCCGCAGCAGGAGGCCGCGCACTTCTTGACCGTGTGCAGGTCGCCGGGGTCGCGCGACAGATAGGCGGCCAACGGCAGGTTTTCCTTGGCGCAGTCACAGCCCTTGTCGTCATACACGTAGACATTTTGCAGACCCACGGCGCGCGCCGCGTCATGGGCGGCCCACATAATTTCATTGGGGGTCTCCGGCACATGGCTGAGCTTGTACGCCGGGAAGAACTTGGTGATATGCCACGGGCTGTCCGCGCCCAGGTGATCCCGTACCCATACGGCGATGCGGCGCAGTTCATCCAGGTTGTCGTTTTTGCCCGGGATGATATTGGTGCGGGTCTCGACGTGAATCCCCAGATGCTTGGCTTTTTCAATCGATGACAGTACCTGCTCCACCCGCGCCGCCTTGCAAATCTCCTTGTAGAAATCATCGCGCAGGCTTTTGACGTCGGAACACAGTACATCCACGTGAGGCGCCATCATCTCCAGGGCCTCATCGGTGACGAAGCTGTTGGAGACATAAACGGTATACAGTCCGGCCTCGTGGGCGACCACGGAGACATCG
>WGFP01000232.1 GCA_015492195.1 Acidiferrobacterales bacterium | reverse complement strand
GTCGTCGTCCGGCGCCTCGCATGCCCACCGGCACGGCGCAGGAACAAAAGGATTACGACGCCGCCTTCAACCTGCTGAAGCAGGGCTTCTATGAACGCGCCGCCAAGGGTTTCCGCGATTTTATCGCCAAGCATCCGCGCAGCCCGCTCGCGGACAACGCCCAATACTGGATCGGCGAGGCCAATTACGTCGTGCGTAATTTCCGGCTGGCCCTGGAGGAATTTTCCAAGGTGGTGAGCGAATACCCCAACAGCCTTAAGATCCCGGATGCGATGTTGAAGATCGGTTACAGCCACTACGAGCTCGGCGCCTGGAGCAAGGCCCGCGAAACCTTGCAACAGGTGATTGCCCGTTACCCCAACACCACCGTTGCCAAGTCGGCGGAGATCCGGCTGGCCAAGATGAAAAAAGAGGGGCGTTAACTTGTGTCCCGTAATTATAAAAACCGCATGCCGGTTGACCGGCAGACGGATGCCGTTGGCCAACGGCTGCGCATTACGGAAATTTTTTATTCCCTCCAGGGCGAGGCCCGTACCGTCGGCCATCCGACGGTGTTCATCCGCCTGACCGGCTGCCCGCTGCGTTGCGATTACTGCGACACGGAATATGCCTTCCAGGGCGGCGAGTGGATGGTGCAGGGAGACATCCTCGCACGCGTTGCGGAATATCACCCTCGGTTTGTCACCGTGACCGGCGGGGAGCCCCTGGCGCAACCCGATTGCCGCGCGCTGCTTGCACAATTGTGTGATCAGGGTTATGAGGTCTCGCTGGAGACCGGCGGCGCCCTGGATATTTCCGGGATTGACGCGCGCGTGGGGATTGTGATGGATCTCAAAACCCCCGGCTCCGGCGAAGAGACCAAGAACCGCTACGCCAATATCGCTCTGCTTAAACCCAAGGATCAGGTCAAGTTTGTGATCGGCGACCGCGCGGATTATGAATGGAGTCGCGCCAAACTTGGCGAATACCATCTTAATGATGTTTGCGAAGTCCTGTTTTCCCCTGTTCATGGTCAATTGAATCCGACGCATCTTGCCGAGTGGATTCTCCACGATCGCCTGCCGGTGCGTTTACAAATCCAATTACACAAGTTGTTATGGGGCGATGCCCGTGGGCGCTGAACGCGCGCATCACAAAAGAGCGGTGGTGCTGGTCTCGGGCGGCCTGGATTCGGCAACCGCCTTGGCCTTGGCAATCTCGGTAGGTCATGCTTGTTATGCGCTGACGTTTGATTACGGCCAGCGCCACCGATTGGAACTCGACGCCGCGCGCCGCGTGGCGCAACACCTCGGCGCGGCGGACTACCGCGTGGTCAAGCTGGACCTTGCCTGGATGGGAGGATCGGCCTTGACCGACCCGAGTATCCCTGTGCCCGAGGCCCCCTCGTCCGGTATTCCCGTGACCTACGTGCCGGCGCGCAACACCGTGTTTTTGGCCGTCGCCCTGGGTTGGGCCGAGGTGCTGGAGGCGGAGGCTATCTATATCGGCGTCAACGCCGTGGATTATTCCGGTTATCCCGACTGCCGGCCGGCGTTCATCCAGGCGTTTCAGGCCTTGGCCGGATTTGCCACGCGCGCCGGGGTGGAAGGGCGGGCGGTGCATATTCGTGCCCCCCTGATCGCAATGTCCAAGGCCGAGATCATCCGTACCGGCGCACGGCTGGGGGTGGATTATGCCCTCACCACCTCGTGCTACGCCCCAAGCGTGGAGGGTGAGGCCTGCGGGGTCTGCGACGCCTGCCGGCTGCGGGCGGCGGGCTTCAACGAAGCGGGCATTGCCGATCCCACCGTTTACAAACCGGGTTTTTCCCAGAAAGTGTAGGGAAATAGCCGCCCGGAGGGGCGTTGCGGTGGTGCGGGTATAGGAAAGCAAGTAAAATCAGCCGCTAATTTCAGTTATGACGCGGCGGCGAGGCGGATCGCTGCTCCACCATTCCAAAACTGCGGGGTGTTGCGATGGAATTTACGATTCATAACCAAGTTCTGTTATTGGTCTTCGTTATTGCGCTGATCATGGGGGCGGTGGCCAATAAGACCAATTTTTGCACCATGGGTGCGGTCTCCGATTGGGTGAACATGGGGGATACGGGACGCCTGCGGGCGTGGTTGTTCGCCATTGCCGTGGCATTGTCCGGGCTTCTGATTTTCGAGGCTATCGGGTGGGTGAACCTTCCCGCCAACACCTTCCCGCCGTATCGCACCGCGAATTTCGCCTGGTTGCGTTATCTTCTTGGCGGCGCCATGTTCGGCATTGGGATGACCTTGGCCAGCGGTTGCGCCAACAGAACTTTGGTTCGCATAGGCGGCGGCAATATCAAGTCATTGATGGTATTGATCGTTGCCGGATATGCCGCGTACCTGATGCTTTGGACGGACCTCTTCGATTCCGTGTTTATGAGCTGGATAGGACCGACCATCATCAATTTATCCAATTTTAATATTGAAAGCCAAGAGATCGGGGCGATAGTGGGTGGAATCTTTGGCATGGAAGACACCACCACCCTGCATCTGGTCCTGGGAGGAATAGCGGCGATTGTTTTGCTTTTGTTTATCTTCAAATCCAAAGATTTTCGTGGAAGGTTTGACAACGTCCTGGGCGGCGCCACCATCGGACTCGCGGTCGTGGCCGGTTGGTACATTACCGGCGGGTCAATGGGTCAGGAATGGAAGGAATACGCGGAATTTGCACCTGAAATTCCCAGCAGGGTGGCGGTGCAGTCTTATACCTTCGTCAGCCCGATGGGCGACAGCGCGCGTTATCTGATGCAGCCCACGCAGCTCTCGCTGGTTAATTTCGGTATCATGGCGCTGTCGGGCGTGATTCTGGGTTCGTTCATTTATGCGATCGTCCGCCGTCGCTTCCGCATCGAATGGTTTGCGTCGATTTCGGATTTTGTCAATCACATGATCGGCGGCGTGCTGATGGGTATCGGCGGCGTGCTGGCGATGGGTTGCACGATCGGTCAGGGGGTGACCGGTGTATCCACGCTGGCCGTGGGTTCGATCCTGGCGTTCGCCGCCATCATTTTCGGCAGCGCTCTGACCATGAAGGTGCAGTACTATATGCTGGACGAGCAAGGTTTTTGGCGCGCCTTGAGGTTGGGCCTGGCGGACATGAAGCTGTTGCCGTCGGCCGGAAAGCCGGAAACCGCGTAAAGAGGAGAGATTGCCCCCATGTTTTTCCGCCGGGCCCGTATAAAACGGGCCCGGTTGTTTGACAGCCTGTCCCGGGCTCAGGATAATGCCGCCTCCCCGTTTTAACTTCCACGTAACCCGTCATGGGCCGTTAGCTCAGTTGGGCGAAGCGGGGATTTTCGCGAGAGTCCAGTGAACTCTCGCGCCGCTGAGCGCCCGGCCATGGACGGCTGGGCCGGGATTCAAAATTCTGCACGAGGTTACGCCAGGGATGGCATAGACGATGTGATTACTCCGGGCCGTTAGCTCAGTTGGTAGAGCATCTGACTTTTAATCAGGTGGTCGCAGGTTCGAGCCCTGCACGGCCCACCATTATTCCGTACGTTAAAGACAATATGATATTCGGGCACTGACACGTTTGTATTTCCAAGTTGCTTATATCCTAAACTTGCCGCATGACACCCCCATCAACGCCGGAATCGGAACCGCCTCGAACACAACGGCTGTTTTTTGCCCTGTGGCCGGATGAGGAGATCCGTAAACATTTGTGCGCGCTGGCGGACGATGCGCTGCCGCGAAGGGTCGGACGACGGGTGCGGGCGGAAAATCTGCATCTTACGCTTGCGTTCCTCGGTTTCGTGGAAGAGAGGATGCGGCATTGTATTGAAGAAGCGGCCTCGGCCATTCGAGCGAGGCGTTTCACGCTTATTTTTGAACGCTTGGGCTGCTGGCAAAGAACGGGGGTTATGTGGGTGGGACCGCTGCAACAACCGGAAGGTTTGATTTTTCTGGTTGATGCGCTGAATTCAGCGTTGACCGACTGCGGAATGTCCTCTGAGAAACGCGCCTATCGCGCCCACCTGACCCTCGCGCGCAAGGTGCGTCGCTGCCCCAGAGGTTGTGCCATTGCCCCGATCGCATGGGATGTCAGCCGATTCTGTTTGGTTGCCTCGCATACCCATGCCCAGGGCGCCAAGTATGAAATCCTTCGTTCCTGGAAGCTGAACAACTAGAAGAGAGTGGTCCTCTTGGCGAGACGGCGTGGAGGTATCACCACCAGGCGTATAAACGGCCCTTTTCCACCTTGCTTTCAAACTGCCTGAGCGGCCGGTCGCCCTTGGCGACGCATTCCCCGGTTCTCGCATCAAATGCCCATTCATGTTTGGGACAGGTAAGACGGAATCCCTCGAGTGCCAGGTGCGGGATGTTGGTGACTTGATGCGGGCAACGGCTGTCGTAAACGCGGAAGCCCTGTTTGTCCCGGTAGATGAACAGATTGCGCCCGTCTGCATCGCCATATGTGATTTTTTCCTCGGGTATGTCGTCCACCGGCATGATGTCGTGCCACTGTTCCGCGGCGTCGAGCAGCTCGGGGCGAAATTCCGGTATATCCATTTGCAAAAGGATGTCCACGGCCCATACGATCTTCGCCAGCCCCAGCGCTGGAAACGCCGCCAGGATGGCATCGAGCACCTCATTGGGCGTCGCACCGGCGCGCAAGGCCTGGGGCAAATACTGGCGAAAACCGCTTTCTGTCCCCGAAGTGATTTTGGTGATGACCGTAATCAGGGCACGGGTTTTCGGATCAAGATGTTTCCCGGATTCCTTGAGGAATTTGAAATAGGATTTCATCGCCTCGGGTCGGGCCTTCACCAGATAATCCAAAGCTTCACTCATAAGACCGTTCTCCTGATTGATTGAGCCGTGCGGATGCACGGGCGCGTTTATTATCTGTGTTCACTGGGGCGAGCGCCAGTGGCGCCATGTCGATACGTTGGTTCCGGGGCATCGTAATGGGCAGGCATATGAAGAATGTCAGACTGAGAAAGGGATGTAATCTGTCGGGTTGATGCCGAAGGTGCCGGCGGGGAGAACATGTTTGATTTCCACGCCTCCCTTGGTTTCTACAGGTTGTTGCATGAGGTCGATGATTTTTGTGACGGGATAGGGCTTTTTTTCCGGGTCCAGCACCAAAGCCACGCGGGGTTTCAATCGGCGCATCCGATTGACCGACACCACCACCCCGATACTGCCGGTGCTCATCTCGACCAGGCTGCCGATGGGGTAGATGCCCATGCATTGGATGAATTGTTCCACCAACGTATTGTGAAAGTCCTTATGGCGCCATTCGTACATTTTCCTGAGTGAATCATGTGCCGACATACCCTTGTGATACGTGCGGTCGCTGGTGATGGCATCGTAGCAATCGACGATGGCGCCGATTTGACCGAACAACCCGATCTGCTCGCCCTTCAGGCCGTAGGCATAGCCGCTGCCGTCGTAACGTTCGTGGTGCAGGCGGGCCACTTCAATTGACGCGGGAGGGACACCCTTGGTTTTCTCAAGAATAGCCACGCCGTGCGGCACATGGCTTTTCATCAGCTCAAATTCCTCGTCGGTAAGCCCGCCCGGTTTATTCAGAATATCATTCGGCACTTTCATTTTGCCGACATCGTGCAACAGGGCGCCGAGCCCCAGAATATTCAATTCCTCAACAGCAAACTCGAGATGGCGCCCGAAGGCCAGCGCCAGTATGCATACCCTCAGGCTGTGGAGAGCGGTGTATTCATCCTTGTTTTTCAGTTGAGTGAGGCAGACAAGGGCATCCGGATTGCGGATGATGCTTTGTACCATATCGGCGACGACTTTTTTGGCGGAGGCGGTGTTGATGCTGCGCCCCATGCGAACGTCGTCCATAATGTTATAAATGGTGTGCTTGGTCTCGCTCTCGACCTCTTTTGCCTCGACCAGCTCCTCTTCCAGCGTTGTCCGATCGGGGTAACGCGGTACTCGTTTTTGTCCGACGGCGAACTTGTTCAGAATCTCAAAACTGAGTTTCTTATCCTGGTCGTCCAGCTCGGTAACGACATTATTTACTTGGGGCAAATCCCCCGGCTTTGGTTTTGGTTTGATGTCGTACCCGACCTCGGTGTCGATGTAAACGTACTTGCAATGACGCTTAAGTTCTTCAAGTTCTTCGTTGGTCTTAACCTCGAAGCCCTGAAACAAAAACGGCGTTTCAAGCCACGGGCGATCCAGTTCCAAGACGTACACCCCGATCCGTAGGTCATTCACACTGACCTTCTTTTTCATAGCTTTATAACTATAGCAGAGGGGTTGTCGGCTCAATCGAGCTGATCCCCGTCGCCGAGAGCTGCCTTTTTGTTACTTTTTCTCTTTGTTTTCAATAAGTTCATGGATTATGGGCGTGAGGATAAGTTCCATGGCAAATCCCATTTTTCCGCCCGGGACGACGATGGTGTTGGGTCGTGACATGAAGGAATCTTTGATCATATGCAATAGGTATGGAAAGTCCTGATTCTTCGGGTCTCTGAATCGAATAACAACCATGCTTTCATCAGGGGTTGGAATGTCTCTGGCAATGAACGGATTCGAGGTATCCACCGTGGGTACCCGCTGAAAGTTGATATGAGTGCGCGAGAATTGCGGCGTGATGTAGTGCACGTAGTCGTGCATGCGTCGCAGAATCGTGTCCGTTACCGCGTCGGCGGAATAACCGCGCTCGGCGGTGTCACGGTGGATCTTTTGAATCCATTCCAGGTTGACGATGGGTGCGACCCCGATAAGCAGGTCAACCCATTTGGCTACGTCGACGCCGTCGTGCACCACTCCGCCATGCAGCCCCTCGTAGAAAAGCAAATCGGTTCCGGGCGGAATATCCTCCCAAGGGGTGAATTCGCCGGGTTTTAGACCCGAGTAGGCCGCGGCTTCTTCCTCGCTGTGCAGGTAGTAACGTTTTTTACCGGTGCCGTTTTTGCCGTAGGTTTGAAACAACGTTTCCAACTCTTCGAACAGATTAGCCTCCGGCCCGAAGTGGCTAAAATGACTGTTACCGTCTGTTTCGGCTTTTTTCATCGCTTCTTTCATCTCCACGCGGTTAAAGCGGTGGAAGCTGTCTCCCTCCACAATCACCGGATTAAGCTCTTCTCTTCGAAAGATGTGTTCAAAGGCGCGCTTGACGGTGGTAGTGCCGGCGCCGGATGATCCGGTGATGGCGATGATCGGGTGTTTCTTGGACATTCGTTATCTCCCTACAGCTGGATAGCCGAAAAATTCCAATTTTACATCAAGGAAATAGGTGGATTCCATGGGCAATGAACAAGAGGGGTTCAATCTGCCCTTACACACAAAGCAAACAACGACTTAGGAATTCTTTACCGTTGAATGTGACGTTATTTTCCAAAAGATTACATCGGCCAGACAAACAAAAAGGGCCTTAAGAACTTCAGGCCCTTTTCTTGCCCCGAAAATAGAAAATCAGGGCGCGAAACCGGGGTTGCCGGCGGCGCCGACAAGCTTGGGCACATAGGGTTTGTCGATTTTGACGGTCTTTTGGTCGCGCAGGTATTCGGCCACGATGTCCCAGATCTGTTTTTTGCCCGCCGGTTGCGGCTGAACGCTGGCCCATCCGGCAACCTTGTATTTCTTGTTGGGGTTGAGCGGCTTGTCGTTTACCCGCATATCGGAGATACGCTTGCCGTGCGACTGATTAATGTTAAGGGTATAGGTAAGGCCCCCTACACGCACCATGTCCCCTCCCTGTTGATAGTAGGGATCGGGGTGGTACAGATTGTCGGCGATGTCCTCGAGAATAACCTTGATCTGCTCTCCGCTGATCTCGTTGAGTGTCGCCGTACCATAGGTGATTGCCGTCTGATCCATCAGGTGTTCCATGGTAATGGTGTCGCCTGGGAGCAGTGACGTACCCCAACGGAAACCGGGTGAGAAAGCGATATCCGCGCCGTGCACCTTGAGCATGGCCTCGACGATTAATTGATCAAAGGTTCCGTTGAAATTTCCGCGACGATAAAGCAATCCTTCGGTTACCGCCAGTTTCTCTTCAAGTTTCCGTTTGTATGGCGCACGCACTTTTTCAATGTAGGCCGCCATTTCCTTATCGGCCGGGATCAGGTTGGAGAAGATCGGCAGCAGTTTGTAACGAAAGTCCGATACCTTCCCGTTCTTAACGTCGAGATCCAACACCGACAGAAACTTGCCGTTGGAACCGGAGTTGATGACCAGGGTCTTGCCGCCGGCGTTGCTCACGATAGAGGGGGCCGGTACGGCGTCGTGGGTATGGCCGCCGAGGATCACGTCAATACCGCGCACGCGACTCGCCATCTTGAGGTCCACGTCCATGCCGTTGTGTGAGAGCACCGCCACCACCTGCGCCCCTTTGGAACGTACCTCGTCCACCATCTTTTGCATGGTGTCGTCGTTGATGCCGAAGCTCCAGTCCGGGAACATGTAGCGCGGATTTGCGATCGGTGTATATGGAAAGGCCTGGCCGATGACGCCGACCGCCACGCCGTTGATTTGGCGAATGGTATAGGGCTTGAAAATTCGATCACCCCACGTGGCGTCGCTGACGTTCTGTGCCACGAATTCAATTTTGCCTTTGAAGTCGGTTTCGACGACTTCTTTGACGCGCTCGGCGCCGTAGGTGAATTCCCAGTGGGCGGTCATGATTTCCACCCCCAGCAGCTTTTGGGCGTCGATCATATCTTGGCCCTTGGTCCAGAGCGCCGTGGCCGAGCCCTGCCAGGTATCCCCGGAATCGAGCAGCAGCGAACGGCCGGCACGTTGGTTGCGCAGGTTTTTGACCAGGGTGGCCATATGGGCAAAACCGCCGACCTTGCCGTACTTGCGCGCGGCTTCGGCAAAATCCAGATAGGTAAAGGCGTGTGCCTCGATACTGCCGGGTTTAATGTTGAAGTGCTTTAACAGGGCTTCGCCCACCAGATGAGGCGGTTTGCCCTTGGCTTTGCCGACTCCGATATTGATATTTGGTTCGCGGAAATAGATGGGCAAGAGTTGGGCATGACAGTCGGTAAAATGCAGCAGCGTGACGTTCCCGAAAGGCGGTACCTCGTACAGATCACCGGGTTGTTTGGGGTTGGTCTTGTTGCTTGAACTATCACAGGCGCTTAGGCCGAAGCCCGCGGCGCCGGCAACGGCCAGCATTTCCAGAAACTCACGACGGGAAAGGCTCATAATGTTTCTCCAATATGCGAACAACTTGTATATTTCATAACACGATAGCGGATGATTTTATAAACATTCCCTTGACGGTTTTGTACACGTTTCCATTCCCCCGGCCTTTTTAAAGCCGTGGTAAAAAAAGGCCCGCCCTGAAGGGCGGGCCTTTTCGGGTTTTGTATGTTTCCCTGTTTGTTTAGAAACGTTGACTGGGCGCCGTCAACGGCAGACCGGTCGACATATAGGTCTCATACAGCTCCAAATGGCGGTATGCTCTGCTGTCTTGCTTCAGCGGCGCCGCCCGCACCTGCTTGTTACAACCGCGATAACGACGATGGATGGTTCCGAGCGAACCCCACTTGGAGCGGTAGGCCGGAAAGCCCACGCCGTGTCCAAGTCCTGCGCTTAAGATATTGCCGCCCACGAACTTACCCGCTCCTTGCACGTGGCAATCGGCGCAGGCGAAATTCAGCTGGCCGCGCTTGGCCCAGTAGAATTTCTTGCCTTCTTCGTAGGCCTTGCGCATCCCCGGTGCGGACAGGTCAAGTTTGACGCGTTGTCCACGGGACATGGATTTCATATAAGCCGTGACCGCCGCCAGCTTTCCTTTTTTGATTGGTTTCTTGCCTTTACGCTTGAGGCAGTCATTGATGTCGAGTTCGATCGTCCGCACCATCTTCTTCTTTTTGTCCCAGTAGGGATAGTTTTGGGCGATGTTCTTTCCGCCGTTCCGAAAGCAACTGGCGAGTTTGTTCTTTTCCCAGAACTGCTTGCCTTTTTCCAGCGCCAGCTCGTAGGGCGGAAACTCCATGATCAACTCCCATTCCGCCCGCCGGGCCTCGGCGCCGGGGAGGGCATACAGACCGTTGGAGTATTCATCGAACTTTACGGTCGGGAATCGTTTCTTGTAAAACGCCCGGAATTCCTTGAGGTCGGCGGCCGGGTCGGCCTGTGCCGGGAGGGGGACCCCGCCGACGATGCCCAACGCGGCCAACAAAATCAGTACTTTTTTCATATCTCCTCCTGCAGTTGTTTGAATGGCGCCGGGACGGAGAGCCCCGGCGCACGCTTCAACTTTTTTATTTGACAGTGGATTCCGCGCCGCCACTTTCGCCTTTGTTGTCGTTCCATGCGACTTTGACCTTGTCTCCGGCCTTGGCGCCCTTGATCCGGATACCGATCAGAGGGTCTTTCGATACCCCCGGCCCAAGATCGGCAGACGCAACTTCTTTGCCGTTCAAGGTGAAGGTCATCTTCTGAATGTAGTGCGCCGGAATCTTTTTCTTGGTCTTTTTGTCCTTGCGTTGACCGGTTTCCATGGGGTGGTTGACCAG
>WGFP01000231.1 GCA_015492195.1 Acidiferrobacterales bacterium | reverse complement strand
TCTTTATGTCGTCCCGCTGCAGTTGCTCGCCTACCACGTGGCGCTCGCCAAAGGTACGAACGTGGACCAGCCGCGGAATCTGGCAAAATCGGTCACGGTGGAGTAGCGATGTTGCTCCGCTTACGGAGCCGAGGATGCAAACGCTAAATCCCGATTCTTACAGCGAACCCCGGCGTTGTCGGGAGAAGACCAGATCAAGCAGGGCGGCGTAGGCATCGGTATCGACCTTGTCGAAAATAAATCCGGCGCCGTTGCCGGCAAGACGTATCACCTGGGCGTGGAATTTGTGAAATTTGTTGCGTCCGTTGGTGGGGAGTTTAATGGCCAGTTCCATCGGACCCTTTTTGCTGAGTCTCTTCGGTCCGGTTTCCACGAACACCCCGTCCAGGCTGATGTCGCGGGTGATGGATTGTCGGCAATTCTGGTTGTTGTAGTTAAGGATGGCTTCAAGCGCGATCGGGATACGCGGCGTGTCACGGCGCTCTATTTTCATGCCACCTCCAAGGCCGGTCTGTGAAGCGAGCAGGCTTATGTTACCCCTTAATCTTTTTTAAATAAACCTCCTGACGATGCTTCCATCTGTTGTTATGATTTCGATATAATGATTGTTTCCCGCTCATTCAACCATGCCAATCAACAGCCGCTACCGGATGTGGCCGACGCGCGCATGATGTTTGCGCGGCGGCGAAATTAGTTCATGCGTTTGTTTAGCCGGCTTTATGCATTGGTGATTCGCTGGGCCGGGCATCCCCATGCGCCGCGTTATCTGGTCGCTTTGAGTTTCGCCGAGTCCTCGTTTTTTCCGATACCGCCGGACGTGATGCTGGCGCCCATGGCGTTGGCCGATCGCAAACGGGCATGGTATTACGCGGGACTTACCACGGTCGCCTCGGTGCTGGGAGGGTTGTTGGGGTATGCCATCGGGGTGTTCGCCTTTGACGTGATTGCGCCCTGGCTGCATAAGGCGGGCTATTGGGAGGAATACCTACAGGCACAAAATTGGTTTGAGCGCTGGGGTTTTTGGGCTATCTTTCTTGCTGGTTTTTCACCCATCCCCTACAAGCTCTTTACCATTGCCGCCGGCGTGATGTCGATGGTCCTGCTGCCCTTTGTGCTGGCTTCCCTGATCGGGCGCGGGGCGCGTTTTTTTCTGGTGGCCGGGCTGATCGTGTGGGGAGGCGAGCGCATGGAGCGCGCGCTTCGGACCTACATTGATGTCATCGGCTGGGCGGTTATCGGGGCGGTGGTGGTACTCTATTTGGTGCTGCGTTTGACTTGACGTACGGTTGTTTCTGCCATGGACGTTTCCCACTTGCTTGATGATTTGAACGACGCCCAGCGCGAGGCGGTGGCGGCGTCGCCCGGACCGTTGCTGGTGCTCGCCGGGGCCGGCAGCGGCAAGACGCGGGTGCTCACCCACCGCGTCGCTTGGCTGGTGGGCGTGGAGAACGTTTCGCCGAATTCCATTATGGCGGTGACCTTCACCAACAAGGCGGCGTCTGAAATGCGCGGGCGCATTGAGCACATGCTGGGTTCGCCGGTCGGGGGATTTTGGATCGGCACGTTTCACGGGCTCTCCCACCGCCTCCTGCGCGCCCATTGGCGCGAGGCCGGCTTGCCGCAGAGCTTCCAGATTTTGGACCAAGAGGATCAATTCCGTTTGATCCGACGGGTGCAGAAAGGCCTGAATCTGGACGAGGCCTACTGGCCGCCGCGCCGGGCGCAATGGTTCATCAACAGCCACAAGGAGGAAGGGCGCAGGCCGGCACAGCTCGGTGACACCATGGATCCACAGCAACGGGAACTGCGGCGCGTCTATCAGGTTTATGAGGAAACATGCGCCCGTTCGGGGCTGGTGGACTTCGCCGAACTGCTGCTGCGCGCGTTCGAGCTGATACGGGACAATGAAACCATGCGCGCCCATTATCAGGCGCGCTTTCGCCACATACTGGTGGACGAGTTTCAGGACACCAATCGCATTCAGTACGCCTGGCTGAAGTTGTTCGCCGGCGCGCATAACAACCTGTTCGTGGTCGGCGACGACGATCAGTCGATCTACGGCTGGCGCGGCGCCCGGGTGGAAAATATTTTAGAGTTTGAAAACGATCACCCCGGCGCCCGGATCATCCGGCTGGAACAGAATTACCGCTCGACCGGCACCATCCTCAAGGCGGCGAATGCCATCATCCGGCACAACGCCGGGCGCCTGGGCAAGAATCTCTGGACGGCGGACAAAGAAGGCGAGCCGATCCATCTCTATACCGCCTACAACGATCTGGAAGAGGCGCGTTTCGTCATCGACCGGATCCAGGACTGGGTCGCGAAAGGAGGGAAGCGTGCCGACGTCGCGGTGCTGTACCGCTCCAACGCCCAGTCGCGCCTGTTCGAGGAGACGCTCATCAACGCCGGCGTCCCGTACCGGGTCTATGGGGGCCTGCGCTTTTTCGAGCGCCAGGAAATCAAGGACGCGCTCGCTTACCTGCGCCTGATCGCCAGTCGCCACGACGACCCTTCGTTTGAGCGCGTGGCCAATGTGCCGACGCGCGGTCTCGGCAACAAGACGCTGGACGCCGTTCGCCTGCGGGCAAAGGCGGATGACAGCTCGTTGTGGGAAGCGGCGGCCCGGCTGATCCGGACCGAGGAGCTGGCGGCACGCGCCGGCCGGTGTCTGCGCGCCTTTCTGGATCTGATCGAGCGGCTGGCGCAAGAGACCGCCGGTCTGAGCTTGGCGGAACAGGTGGAACACATACTCACCGGCAGCGGGCTGCTGGCGCACTATAAAAAGGAAAAGGGCGAAAAGGGCGAGGCGCGCGTGGAGAACCTGGAGGAACTGGTGTCGGCGGCGCGGGGTTTTGAGTACGATGAATCCGAGGGGCTTGATCCGCTGTCTTCGTTCTTGGCACACGCGGCGCTGGAGGCGGGCGAAGGCCAGGCCGAGGCCTGGGAGGATTGCGTCCAGCTCATGAGCCTGCATGCCGCCAAGGGGTTGGAATTCCCCTTGGTGTTCCTGACCGGTTTGGAAGAAGGGCTGTTTCCGCACCAACGCTCGCTGGAAGAACCGGGTCGCCTCGAAGAGGAAAGGCGTCTGTGTTACGTCGGCATGACCCGCGCCATGCGCAGTTTGTACCTGACCTTTGCCGAGGTGCGGCGTCTGCACGGGTCGGAACACTACACCAGCCCGTCCCGGTTTCTTGGAGAAATCCCGACTGAATTAATCCGGGAAGTCCGCGCCCAGCCCCGCCTCGACCGTTACCCCTCCGCCGCGGCGCCGGCGCCCGATTCGTCCGCTCAGCCGGGCGCCGGCATGCGTCTGGGATGCCGTGTGCGCCACGAAAAATTCGGCGACGGCGTGGTGATGAATTACGAGGGCCAGGGGGTGCACGCCCGCGTGCAGGTCAATTTCGAACAGGAAGGAACAAAATGGCTGGTGGTCGCCTACGCCAATCTGCGGCAATTGCAATAGTGGGCAATCCGGCCTCGCCGTTTTGTCGCCCCCGTGCGAGTCGCCCTCGCTGGATGGTCTATAGTTAGAAATAGGAGGAGCACTAGGGATG
>WGFP01000230.1 GCA_015492195.1 Acidiferrobacterales bacterium | reverse complement strand
ATCGAGACCACCCTGGAAATCCAGGTCCGCCGACATCCGGGAATCTCCCTGTACGAGAACCACATCGCGATTGATCTCATTACCCGCAAAAAACTCGGGCGACGCGGGAAAGACCGTTGCCTGGGTCTGTACGCCCTGGACAAAACCACGGGCAAGGTCCGGACGTTCCGCGCCCGTTACCTGGTGCTGGCCACCGGCGGGGCCTCAAAGGTCTACCTCTACACCAGCAATCCGGACACCTCGACCGGCGACGGCATCGCCATGGCCTGGCGCGCCGGCTGCCGGACGGCCAACATGGAGTTCGTCCAATTCCACCCGACCTGCCTGCACCACCCCCGGGCCAAGTCGTTTCTCATCACCGAGGCGGTCCGCGGCGAAGGCGGGAAATTGGTGCTGCCGGACGGGCAGCCTTTCATGCAGGAACACGATCCACGCGGTGAACTGGCGCCGCGGGACGTGGTGGCACGCGCCATCGACTATGAAATGAAGCGCCGGGGGTTGGATTACGTCCATCTGGATATCAGCCACAAACCGGCGGAATTTATTACCACGCACTTCCCGACCGTCTACCGGCGTTGCCTGCAATACGGCTACGACATCACCCGTGAGCCCATCCCGGTGGTGCCGGCCGCGCACTATACCTGCGGCGGCATTATGACCGACCTCGCCGGTCGCACCGACCTCGCCGGGCTCTATGCCGTCGGGGAATGCGCCTTCACCGGCCTGCACGGCGCGAACCGCCTGGCCAGCAATTCCCTTCTGGAATGTCTGGTGTTCGCGGAAGCAGCGGTCCGGGATTTGTTGCCAAGGCTACACACGCCGGAGCCGTCCGTCACCGATCTGCCGTCCTGGGACGAGAGCCGCGTCACCGACGCCGACGAACAGGTGGTGGTGTCCCATAACTGGGCCGAGCTGCGGCGCTTCATGTGGGATTACGTCGGCATCGTGCGCACCACCAAACGCCTGCAGCGCGCGCAACACCGCGTTGACCTTCTCAAAGAGGAGATCCGCGAATATTACAAAAATTTCCGCATCACCAACGACTTGGTGGAACTACGCAACCTGGTGCTGGTGGCGGAACTCATCATCCGCTCGGCCCTGGCGCGAAAGGAAAGCCGCGGTCTGCATTACACCCGCACCCATCCCCACCCGGACCCGCGATTTGCCCGGCGGGATACCGTGCTCAAGCCTCCGCGCTTCGCCGTTTCAGCCTTACGCGCAAACGCCTGAATGCCTCCGTGGGCACGGCGTCCACCGCGATCACCAGGCCCATGGGCCGGCGACGGCCGTTCAGGCGCAAAGACGCGAGCACCAGCCAAGGATGCACAAAACGAGAAGTTATGCGGCAGGGACGCCACGCCTCCTCCCCGGCGAGCTGTACGGCACAGGCATCTTCCGCATCAAACTCCATGGCCACAACGGCCGGCGGCGCGCGGCGTCGGCTGTGTACGCGCACACAGTGGTGCAGGCTGAAGCCGATCATCCCCCAAAGGCCAAGCCGCACCGGCCATGTAAGCGGAACCAGCCCGACAAGCACCGCCCCGCCCAGATGAATTGCCATAAAAATCAGGGTCAGAATTGACGAATCTTTTATTTTTATAGTCAACAAATTATACAATCTTTATAATAATATTCATTAACTCCTTATCAGGGGGATTTTGACGTCCTTGGAGATACCCCAGCAGCGTGGTGTCCGGCACTTGAAGCAAGCGCTCGAACGCCTGTTTTTCAGAAGAGGAAAGCGCCGGGTAATCCCGCTCCAGAAACGCCAGCAACAAAAGATCCAATTCCAGCATTCCCCGGCGGCAACGCCAGCGCAAACGTGCGGGCACAGAATTTTTCATCACAGGATCCGTTTTATCAGCATTTGTTTAATGCGGCCGATTGCCCGGGTCGGATTCAGGCCTTTCGGGCAGACGTCCGTGCAATTCATGATGCTGCGGCAGCGAAAAAGCTTGTAGGGATCTTCCAGGTCGTCCAAGCGCTCGCCGACGGCCTGGTCGCGGCTGTCCGCCAGAAAGCGCCAAGACTGCAACAGCGCCGCCGGCCCCAGAAACCGGTCCGAGTTCCACCAAAACGACGGGCAGGCCGTGGTGCAACAGGCGCACAGAATACATTCGTACAACCCGTCCAGGCGTTCACGTTCTTCCGGCGTTTGCAGGCGCTCAATTTCGGGTTCCGGATCGTGATTGATCAGCCAGGGTTTGACGGCACGGTACTGGTTGTAAAACGGGCTTAGGTCCACGACAAGGTCGCGGATCACAGGCAACCCGGGCAGCGGCCGGATTTCAACGGGCCAGCTTAAGTCCTTCAGGGGCGTGATGCAGGCGAGCCCGTTGCGTCCATTGATATTCATGGCGTCCGACCCGCATATCCCTTCCCGGCACGAACGACGAAAGGCAAGGCTGTCATCCCTTTCTTTGAGCAACAACAACGCATCCAGCAGCATGACCGCCCCGCAATCGTCCGGCAGCTCATAGTCCTGCATCCGCGGTTTTGTCCCGTCTTCGGGATTAAAGCGGTAGATCGAGAATTTCATAGACCAGAAAGCTCCTCGCACCTCACGCGTCAGTACACCCGCTCTTTGGGCGGAAAGGGTTCGGCCGTCAACGGTTTCATGCGGACCGGTTTATGGTCCAGTTTCCGCTCCGCTTTGCTGTAGAGCGAATGCTTCAGCCAATGGATGTCATCTCGCTGTGGGAAATCCAGGCGGGAATGCGCGCCGCGGCTTTCCGTGCGCACCGCCGCCGCGTGCACCGTGGCCAGCGCCACGTCCATCAGGTTCTCCAACTCAAGCGCCTCGATTCGGGCGGTATTAAATGTCTTGCTGTGGTCGCGAAGCCGCGCCCTTTGCAAACGCGCTTCCAACTCCAGCACTTTGCTGATTCCTTCATCCAGGAGTGTCTGGGTACGAAACACCCCGCAGTATTCCTCCATGACCGCGCGCAAGGATTCCCGTACCTCATCCACGGATTCCCCTGCCCCGCCCTTGTCCCAGCGCGCCAGGCGCGCCAGCGCTTGGTCAATACCCGCTTGCGGCACCGGGCGATGGTAACGGTTCTCCACGATGTATTCGAGGATGTGGTTGGCGGCGGCGCGTCCAAACACGATGATATCGAGCAGCGAGTTTCCTCCCAGACGATTGGCACCATGCACCGAAACGCAGGCACACTCCCCGACCGCATAAAGCCCCGGGACCGGTTCCTCCGGCCCGTGATGCGCCGGCATCACCACCTGCCCGAAACGGTTCGAGGGAATCCCGCCCATGGTGTAATGGGCCGTCGGGTAGACCGGGATAGGTTGCTCGATGGGATCCACGTGGGCGAAACGCATGGCCGATTCCCGGATACCGGGCAGGCGTTTTTTAATGACGTCCGCGCCCAGGTGATCGAGCTTCAGCAGGACGTGGTCCTTGCCCGGTCCGCAGCCCCGGCCTTCATGGACTTCCGTGTAGATGGCACGGCTGACCACGTCGCGGCTCGCGAGATCCTTGGCGCCCGGCGCGTACCGTTCCATGAAACGCTCGCCTTCGCTGTTGATCAGATAACCGCCTTCCCCACGCACTCCCTCGGAAATCAGGACGCCGATACCGGCGATACCGGTCGGGTGAAACTGGAAAAATTCCATGTCCTGCAGGGGAATGCCGGCGCGCAGCGCCATGGCCATGCCGTCGCCGGTATTGATCAGCGCATTGGTGGTGGTCCGGAACATG
This sequence comes from Acidiferrobacterales bacterium, assembly GCA_015492195.1. Taxonomy (GTDB): domain Bacteria; phylum Pseudomonadota; class Gammaproteobacteria; order Acidiferrobacterales; family Sulfurifustaceae; genus S146-88. The sequence continues at coordinate 29,148 of WGFP01000230.1, read as the reverse complement.
CGCCCTGCTCCGCCGGTGGCAAGCAGCGTGGTTTTGGCCTCGATGATCAACGGCTCGCCGCTTTCGATTTCCAGCACCACGGCTCCCAAGGCGTAGCCTTGGTCGTCGATCAAGAGATCGAGCACGAAAAATTCATCGAAAAAATGCGTCTTGGCGCGCAGATTTTGCTGGTACAACGCATGCAACAGGGCGTGGCCGGTGCGGTCGGCGGCGGCGCAGGTACGCGCCGCTTGCTCACCGCCGAAATTCTGGCTCTGGCCGCCGAAGGGGCGCTGGTAAATCCGGCCGTTGGCAAGACGCGTAAAGGGAACGCCGTAGTGCTCAAGCTCGATCACAAGCTGCGCGGCGGCGCGGCACATGTATTCAATCGCGTCCTGGTCGCCGAGGTAATCACCGCCCTTGACCGTGTCGTACATATGCCAGTGCCAATTGTCGGGCAGTACGTTCCCCAACGCCGCGTTGATGCCGCCCTGGGCGGCCACGGTGTGGGAGCGCGTGGGAAAGACCTTGGACACCACGGCCACGTGGGCCTCCGCCTGGGCCAGTTGCAGCGCGGCGCGCAGGCCGCCGCCGCCGGCGCCGATCACAAGACAATCGAAACGGCGGCGCGGGATCTGCTTCATGGCCCCGCCTGCAGCAGTATCTGGGCCGCCCACAGGGCGAGCGTCAGCAGACCGACGCCGGTCAGGAGAGTAAAGCTGAAGCGCAGCCACAGCGGTTGCAGATAGTCCATGTAAATGCTTCGCAAACCGATCCAGGCGTGCAACAAGAGGCTTAAGAAAAACAAGGCCCAGGCGAGACGCACGCCGCCTAGGGAAAACCACGCCTTCCAGGCCGCAAATTCCCCCAAGGGTGCGTAGCTGAAACTCACAATGAGGTAAATCACGAATCCCGACAGATACAACGCGGAAACGCGCTGAATCAGCCATTCCATGGTGCCGGTATGGGCGCTGCCCGTGTAGCGTGACCGTCTCACAATAGCCGTACTCCGATGATGGCAATAACAACAATGGAGGCAATAAAGGTAAGCCGGGCGCTCAAACGGCCGGCGGCCTTCCCGACGCCGATGTCCATGTCCTGAAGCAGATGACGCACCCCTGAGAAAAAATGTTGCAGAAACAACCACAGGACGACAAGCATAATCAACCGCCCCGGCAGGGCGGAAAACCATGAAACAATCCCGTCGAAGGCATCGCGATTTTGCAGGGAACGCTGCAACAGGTAGAACGCCGGCGGAAGCAGCAGAACCAGAAACAGCCCGGTGATGCGGTGAACGATGGACACGACACCGGTAACGGGCAGGCGCAGTTTGAATAAATTCAAATAGACGGGACGTTTGTTTTTATTTCCCATGCTTATAGTGTAAACCGGTCGCTTTTTCCGTCCATCTGATTTTTTCCATGACCCACTGATTCCGTTATCATGCGCCCCATTCTTTAATTGCCGGCAATGGACGGTAACATCGTGAATGACGAATGGATATCCTATCTCGCTAAGGCAGGGGCGGTGCTCGACGACCGCCAGGTGCGGCACTTCGGCAACCCGGAACAGGAAAGGCGCGCCGCTGCAAACAATACTATTCTGGTGCCCCTGACGCATCTATCCCTGATCCGCGCTCGGGGTGAAGAGGCCACTGCCTTCCTGAACAACCAGTTAAGCAACGATGTGCGCCAGGTGGATGACGCACACGGCCAGCTGGCTGCCTATTGCACCGCAAAGGGGCGCATCCTGGCGATATTTCGCATTTTCCGGCGCGACGGGCATTATCTGTTGCAGCTGCCCGCCTCGCTGCAAAACTGCATACTCGAGCGACTGCGCAAGTACGTGTTGCGCGCCAAAGTCACGCTGGAAAGCGCGGATCAGGAACTGTGCAGCATCGGCGTTTCGGGGCCGGATGCCCCTGGAATTATGCAAGAAATAACCCCCTCCATCCCGGATGGCGACGACGCCTGCCTGACCCAGAATGGTATTACGGTGTTGCGTTTACCCGGGGTGCACCCCCGTTTTGCGTGCGCGGCGCCCACGTCGACAGCCATTACCCTGTGGGAAGAACTTTCACCGAAGGCGGTGAAAGCCGGGCCGGGAACGTGGGTCTGGCTCGATATCATGGCCGGCCTGCCGACGATATTGCCTGAAACCAGCGAAGCCTTTGTGCCGCAGATGGTCAACCTCGAATTGCTGAGCGGCGTCAGCTTTGAGAAGGGGTGTTATCCCGGCCAGGAAATTGTGGCGCGCATGCACTACCTCGGCAAACCCAAGCAGCGCATGGTGCGTGCGCATGTCAGTGGTGAAGCAGCATCCCCCCAACCGGGTGACGCGGTCTACGCTCCCGGCCTGCGCGGGCAGGCGGCCGGGCGTGTCGTCGTCGCCCAGCCGGCACCGGGGGGCGGTTACGATTTGTTGGCGGTGATCCAGACGAGCCGCATCGCGGATGGCTCCCTCTCCCTCCATAGTGAAACCGGGCCGCGGCTTGAGGTTCAAGCATTGCCCTATACGGTCCCGACACCGGAATCAAGCCAAGGCGTTCTTTAAAAATTTTGCTTCAAGAACAGGCCTCGCGCGCCCCTTTTCTCATTGTTATTTTTTGGTTCTTCCTCTTGACAACGAGTTTTTACCTATGATGTTGAGCAAATCTGACTCTTGTCTGCTCAGACAGCTTGTGCTTGAATGATTTTGTTAATCCATTGCTATATAAGCATACTCTAATAAAACAACGGTTCATTCAGAACCAAAAGGGCACACCGCAACATAACAACATGGAGGATCAGCACGGCCTTTCTCAAGGAAAAATATCCAGGGACCCCGACAGGCCCCATTTGGGGTGCTCACGGGAGGAGTTGTGTAATCGTCGGCACCAACAGTCGTTGACGAGAGGAAAGTCCGGCTTGTTTCCTTGCAAGGGAATATAAAGCGATATGCCGAGGTTTTTCCAGATAGTTTTTCTGGACGATAGCAGAACGACGGTTGACCCGAATAAAAATAAGTGAATTATTTTTCTATAAAAATAAATTACACGGACTTTAGCAAACACCAAACGCTGGATGCATTTAATCTCATGTAAAGCCACACCATGTAAAGCCACACAATGAGGAAAAAACGCCATGGTTAACCAAAAAAGTAAAACTATTGCTGACCGACCGAGCTGGTGGAATACGGAGGATTTATGGTCCATATGGCTGGGCGTGTTTCTGCTGGTGCTCGGGATGATTCTTGTCATACCCAACCCGCCGAAGAACATGCAAGCCACGTTCGACAAGTCAAACGCCATTATGCAGCAAGAATCGGAGCGGGCGCCTTTCCGAACCCTCGCCTATTTCGATGCCGAGGACAAGAAGAAGAAATTGAAGGCCAAGAAGGTCGCGCCGATGAAGACTCTGTACGCCTATACGAACAGGCCGAAAAAATGGACGAGCAACCCGATTTCCTCCCTCTACCTGAGCGAGGAGGACGCGGCGGCCATCCGGGCGGCAAACGCGGAGAAGTACGCCAATGCCAAGGCGGCGACCAAGGCGGCCCGCGCCAAGGCTGAAGAAGCCGAAGCCGCGGCCGCGGCTGCCAACTTCCAGGATAATTCTCTAAATGAACAGGCAAAGGCGGCAATCGCGGACTGGCGCGCCGCCAAACGGGCCGAGGGGAAGATCAAGAAAAAGGCTAAGGCCAAACCCTACAATCTGATTCCCAGCCTCGCGGTGCTCATGGTTGCTATAGGGATTATTTTCGCCATCGGCATGCGTTTTATGGGCCACAGTGCGCGGAAATTCCTGATTGCCTTTCCAGTGGTGTTTGTGATTGCAGTGATGGCCTACATGATCTCCAAACAGACCACCATGAAAACTCTTGGCCTTTCGTATGTCCTGTTTGCATTGATCATAGGCCTTTTGGTCGCGAATACCATAGGAACGCCCAAGTGGCTGAAGCCGGCCGTCCAGACCGAATTCTACATTAAGACCGGTCTGGTGTTGCTGGGTGCGCGTATTCTGATCGGCAAGATTGTGCTTATCGGTATCCCCGGCATCTTTGTGGCCTGGGTGGTGACTCCCATCGTGCTCATCGGCACCTACTGGTTCGGGCAGAAGCTCGTCAAGATGCCGTCCAAGGAGTTGAACATTACCATCTCGGCCGATATGTCCGTATCCGGTGTGTCGGCGGCGATTGCCTGCGCGGCCGCCTGCCGGGCCAAGAAGGAGGAGCTGACGTTGGCCATCGGCCTGTCCATGGTCTTCGTGGCGATCATGATATTCGCCCTGCCCGCATTTGCTAACTATGTGGGAATGCACGAGGTGTTGGCCGGCGCCTGGATCGGCGGCACCGTCGACAATACCGGGTCGGTGGTCGCAGCGGGTGAGTTGATCGGACCGGTGGCTATGTATACGGCGGCCACCATCAAGATGATCCAAAACATCATGATCGGCGTCATGGCCTTCTGTGTAGCGGCCTACTGGGCCCTGAAAATAGAGCGTGAACGCTCAGGCACGGCCGGACAAGTGAACCTTGGCTTTGGGGCAGCCATGGCCGAGATCTGGAGCCGTTTCCCCAAGTTCATCCTCGGCTTTATCGGCGCCTCGATCGTGTTTTCCGTGATGTACGGGACCATGGGCCACGACTGGGGCAAGGTGATGATCGACCAAGGGATGCTGTCTTGGGCGAACCGTTTCCGCGGCTGGTTCTTCGCCCTGGCGTTTGTGAGCATTGGCCTGGCCACCAACTTCCGTGAGTTGGCCGTACACTTCAAGGGCGGCAAGCCGGTCATTCTTTACGTAGCCGGACAGACGTTCAATCTGATATTGACCCTGGCCATGGCGTATCTGATGTTCTTCATCGTGTTTCCGGACATCACGGCGCGGATTATGGAGTAATCGGGCACCGTGAGGACGCCGGCACCAGGAGCGTCTGGAAGGAGCAAGCTGGCCGGGTGGGGTTTCCCACCCGGCCATCCTTTTTACCGCTGGATGGCGTTTATTGGGGGGGTCCTCCTGCTGGCCGGATTGACCGTTATAGCTCCGGCGCTGGAGCGCCTGGGAGGATTCGGACAACAGATTACCGACCTGCGCGAGAGTGGTCTGGAGACCAGCGCCATCTTTTACGGAGAAGTGGAAAGAATCTGGGAGATAGAGTTTGAACTGCTTCACCATCGCGACTATAACCCCCGGAAGAATATGGTGTTGCGGGATTATTCCGAAAAGGAGTCGCAGACGAAATAGCTGGGCATTGAAACGCCCGGAGACCGCGCAGTAATTGAACGCCACGCACTTGAATAATTATCCCTGCCGGGCAATCTCTATCGTAATGATAACCATCAGCCACCGCGATTAAAGCAGGGGTGTCGGCGGTCGGTGGAGTGCAGCGAGGGGGTATGATGTCCATAGAAACAAGATACGAACTCATTTTTTCCCAGGAACGCCGGTTTGCAGACTTGCTGGCGGACAAGATTGTGGACAGGCCGCGGCTTTCGGCCTGGATGATCGTAATCCCGATCATTTTTGTTCAGTATCTTCTCGGTTATCGGCAGTATAAGCCGGCGTTGGAAGCGGTAGCCAAGGAGTTTATGACTACCAAGAAAGCGGCTCTGAATGCAGCCTTTGATATGGTAGAGAGAGGTATACCAAAAGAACAGGCACTGGCCGGGTGTCTTCCCAGTTCAGAAGGGGGTTACGCCGAACCGGCAAAGGAGATACGCCGGAAACAACTGAAAGAGATAGATCTCCTCATCGATCATTACGTTAAACTTCTCAAAGCAGAGGGAGACAGCTACCATTCGCTGTTGAAGAATGCCTACCTGACCCGTATCAGTTACGAGCGATTCCTGAATTTACTTCAACAAGCGGAAAAAGAAGTAAACCGGGCGGCGAACCGGGCTTTCAGCCAAACAACAAGAAACTTCTCTGAGATGCTTTCCAAAACGGAAGAAGCCGCCGAGGCCTTGAGAACGGCGGAAATGAACACGGTCTTCCCTGCTGAGTAGATCCCCAAGTAGTCCCACCACCCTATTTTATTTTGATTACCCCTCATCGTGACAAAAAACGATCGTAAGCGATTGTTGTTTGTACAATTTTGCTGTTGTTTCCCTGCGCGGTTGGTTGATAAAAGTGAAGAAGACCATTATCAATCAGGCATTTCAACGATCCGATAGAAGGTTTCCCCCCTTTTCACCATACCAAGCTCGATACGCGCCCGTTCTTCGATTGAATCAAGCCCCTGTTTCAGGTTGAGGACCCTGGCCTCCAGGGCCTGATTTCTTTCTTTCAGGCGCAGATTTTCCTCTTGCTGTATGCTGATTTCCTGATGCAGTCGCCACAAAGTCAGGAGCCCCCCGCCGCCAAACCATAGAGGGTATTGCAACAGCAACAGCAGACCAAGAAGTGTGTAGGTGATGGGCTTCATTATTTTCATTGTATACGCGGTTACGCAAAAGAAAAGGCGGTTTCGTTTAGTGGGGGCGTTATATCGCGCCCTTGTCTCAACCGCTTAAGGAATCTCTAATTATAAGTTTTTACCGCAAAGGCGCAAAGCGCGCGGAGATTTCTCTATTTTGATTCCATCATTTCTTTGCGTTCTCTGCGTCTTTGCGGTGAATATTCATAATTAATCAGATCCCCCTTAAATCATCCCCCCAGTTTCAAGATAACATAGGGAACGCGTGTTTTCCCGGATAGCGCGCCTCTGTACCCAATGCCTCCTCGATCCGCAGCAACTGATTATACTTGGCGACCCGATCCGAGCGTGACAGTGATCCGGTCTTGATCTGGCCGGTGCCGGCGGCGACGGCGATATCGGCGATAATGGTGTCCTCGGTCTCCCCCGAGCGATGCGAAATAACGGCGGTGTAGCCGGCCTGCTTCGCCATGGCGACCGCCTCCAGGGTTTCCGTCAGCGTGCCGATCTGGTTAACCTTGATTAAAATGGAATTGGCGATTCCTTGCTGAATGCCCCGTTCCAGAATTTTGCAGTTGGTGACAAAAAGGTCATCGCCCACGAGCTGAATCTGTTTCCCCAATTCGCGCGTGAGCAGCGCCCAACCCTCCCAGTCATCCTCGCTGCAACCGTCCTCAATCGTGATGATGGGGTATTTCTTCACCCAACCGGCCAGGATCTTGACAAACTCATTGGCCTTAAAACTTCCCTCAGAGGCGAGCACGTAGCGGCCATCTTTGTAAAACTCCGTGCTGGCGGCATCGATGCCCAAATAAACATCCCTGCCCGGCTTGTAACCCGCAGCTTCAATTCCTTCCAGGATTACTGTGATTGCCGCTTCATTTGAGGCCAGATCGGGGGCAAAGCCGCCCTCATCGCCCACCGCAGTATTCATGCCCTGGCGGCGCAACACGCTTTTCAAGGCGTGAAACACCTCCGCCCCGCAGCGCAGCGCCTCTGAGAACGTGGGCGCGCCGACGGGAAGGATCATGAATTCCTGAACATCAATATTGTTGTCGGCGTGTGCACCACCGTTGAGGATATTCATCATCGGCACCGGCAGCGTACTAGGTCGCTCACCATGGCCACTCTCAGCCAAATAGCGGTAGAGGGGCAATCGGTTATGGGCGGCGGCCGCGCGCGCGCAGGCAAGGGAAACGGCAAGGATGGCGTTCGCTCCCAGACGATGTTTGTTCTCCGTCCCATCAAGCTCGATTAAGCTGTGATCGATTCTCCTCTGATCGCGGGAGTCTTGCCCGACAAGCGCCTTGCGTATCTCGCCGTTTATGTGGCCGACCGCCTTTGTGACGCCCTTGCCTTCATAACGTCTGACATCTCCGTCGCGCAATTCCACGGCCTCGCGACTGCCGGTTGAAGCGCCTGAAGGCACGGAGGCACGGCCCATGGCGCCGGACTTCAAGAGCACGTCCGCCTCGACCGTGGGATTGCCGCGCGAATCGAGAATCTCACGCGCATGGACATCTGCTATCAAAGGCATGATCGTTATTTTTTAAAGACCTTTAGGGAACGGAAATCAATTCAAGTGAAGCGACATTTCGGCAAAACCTTCCTGTTTAACACAAGCATCCAGTTTCTTCAGCGTACGCAGCAGGTCTTTCATGCGCCCGAGCGGCCAGGCGTTTGGGCCATCGCTCAACGCTTTATCGGGGTTTGGGTGCGTCTCCATAAAAAGTCCGGCCACGCCGCTTGCGATTGCGGCCCGCGCCAGCACCGGGACAAACTCGCGCTGACCGTCGGAACGCGTGCCCTTCCCGCCGGGCAGTTGCACCGAATGGGTGGCGTCGAAGACCACCGGGCAACCGGTCTCACGCAGGATGGTGAGTGCACGCATGTCGGAAACCAGGTTATTGTATCCGAAGCTCACGCCGCGTTCACAGACGAGGATCCGGTCCTTACCGCCGGCAGCAATCGCTTTGTCGACCACGTTTTTCATGTCCCCCGGCGCAAGAAACTGGCCCTTCTTGATATTGACCGGCCTGCCGGCCGCCACCACGGCCTGAATAAAATCCGTTTGGCGACACAGAAACGCCGGTGTTTGTAAAACATCCACTGCGGATGCAACCGCGTCGATCTCCGGGATGTCATGCACATCGGTCAGCACCGGCACGCCGATTTCGCGCCTGACCTTCTCAAGAATTGCAAGCCCCTTTTCCATTCCCAGGCCGCGAAAGGACCCGGCGGAACTGCGATTGGCCTTGTCGTAGGACGATTTATAGATAAAAGGAATATTGAGGCTCGCCGTGATCTCCTTAAGCGCGCCGGCGGTCTCAAGCGCAAGTGCCTCGGACTCAACCACACAGGGGCCGGCGATCAAAAAGAAAGGATGGTCCAGCCCGACCTCAAAATTACATAGCCTCATTGGGCCAAGGCCTGTTTCGGCACAGCGCCCGAACGTCGAGCCCTGGCCGCCTTGATGTATCCGGTAAAAAGAGGATGGCCGTCACGTGGTGTCGAAGTAAACTCCGGATGAAATTGCACGCCGATAAACCAGGGATGATCGGGCAGCTCGATAATCTCCACAAGCATCCCGTCTACGGATGTGCCTGCCAACACCATTCCCTTTTCCTGTAATAGTTGCCGATACTGATTATTGAATTCGTAACGGTGACGGTGACGCTCGACAATGGAATCCCTGCCGTATAAAACACGAACCCGCGAGGCCGGCAGCAGCCTACATTCCTGACCGCCGAGGCGCATGGTTCCCCCCAGGTCATCGCCGGCCTTGCGCTTCTCGGTGGTTCCCTGAGACGTGGTCCATTCGGTAATCATGGCGATCACGGGATGGGGGGTTTTCGTGTTGAACTCCGTGCTGTGCGCGTCTTCCAGGCCCGCCACGTGGCGCGCGTATTCAATGACGGCGAGCTGCATCCCAAGACAGATACCGAGATAGGGAACTCCGTTCACGCGCGCATAATTAATCGCCATGATCTTGCCTTCGATCCCGCGCTCGCCGAAGCCGCCGGGAACCAGAATCGCATCCACATCCTTTAAAAGAGACGTCCCCTTGCTCTCGATCATTTCAGAATCCACGTAACGGATATTTACCCGTGTATGTGTATGGATGCCGGCATGCACCAAGGCCTCGGACAATGATTTATACGAATCGGCGAGATTGACGTACTTTCCCACCATCGCCACGGTCACTTCGGCGGTTGGATGCTCCAGGTCGTGAACGACTTTCTCCCATTGCGAAAGGTCGGCGGGCGGCGCTTTTAATTGCAGCTTTTCAATCACAATATCGTCCAGCTTTTGCTCATGGAGCAAGACCGGAATCTTGTAGATGCTGTCCACATCCACCGCCGAGATCACCGCCTTGGCGGGAACGTTGGTAAACAAGGCGATTTTCCGGCGTTCCTCGTCGGGAAGCCGGCGATCCACACGGCATAACAGCGCGTCGGGCTGGATACCGATGGAGCGCAACTCCTTGACGGAGTGTTGCGTCGGCTTGGTTTTCATCTCCCCGGTAACGGCGATATAGGGAACCAGCGTGAGGTGGACGTACGCCACGTTGTGTGGGCCGAATTCGATGCCCATCTGGCGGATGGTTTCCAGAAACGGCTGGGATTCGATGTCGCCCACCGTACCGCCGATCTCCACCATGGCTACATCCGCTGCATCGGCGCCCCGTATAATGCTGTGCTTGATTTCATCCGTGATATGGGGGATGACCTGCACGGTGGCGCCCAGGTAATCGCCGCGGCGTTCCTTGCGGATGACGCTTTCGTAGATGCGGCCGGTGGTGAAATTGTTGTCCCGGGTCATGGTGGTGCGCACGAAGCGTTCATAGTGGCCGAGATCCAGATCCGTTTCCGCCCCGTCTTCGGTGACGTATACCTCGCCGTGCTGGAACGGACTCATGGTGCCCGGATCAACGTTGATATAGGGGTCCAGCTTGAGAAGGGTGACTTTGAGGCCGCGCGCCTCGAGTATCGAAGCGAGGGAGGCGGAAGCGATCCCTTTTCCAAGGGAAGAAACCACACCGCCGGTCACAAAAATGAATTTGGTCATTTCATCCGTTTAACAGGGGTCCGACATTCGACACCCGAACGGAAGGACAAACTACCAGATGACGGGTCTTTGCACAACCGGCGGCCGGCCCCGGCGTACTTGGCGTTGCTTCCGGGGCGTGGAGGCTTGGCTCGACAATATTCGATTTTGAGACAGGTTCTACTCGGGTTTGTCATCCAGCACCAGTACCAGCCCGGGTTCTTCCGGTTTTGCCGCATAAGGTTCGCATACCCACCGGTCTCCCACCGCGGCCAGCTCCCCTGCCACGTAAACCAGCGGCATTCGTTCCCGCTCCCACGGGGGGATTCCGGCCTCCTGGAGCATTTTTTTTAATTTGTGGCGATGGCGCCGGCCGGGCAATCGGCAGGTTTCTCCGCCCTGGCGCAGCCGCACGACCATGGATTTCCCGTTAAGACGCTCCCGGCTCAGACCCGCCCCGACTGTCGCAACGGTGCGCAACCGCGCTCCGGTTCCGGGGATTTCAAGCGGTGTCGAGGGATGCCAAGCACAGCTCCAATTTCGATCCTCAACCGTCTGCTCGGGCATCACGGCCAGTTTATCGCGATAACGGCGAAGCACTGCGCCCGGCCAGCGGATGACGGCCTGGCCCGTGCGCGGTAATTGTCGCAACTGATCCAGGATGCGTTGCAATTGCGCTTCAGAGGGCACGCCCAGGCCCTGCTCCCGGACCCAGAAACGGATAAGATTGCGTTGGCGCGCGGGGGAAAGCCCAAGCAACGCAGCGATGCTTAACATCGGTTTCGCCCCTGCCTGACAGACCTTCAAATCCAGGTGCGCGATTTCATCCAAGACAACGGCGGCCTGTGCCGTGTTACGGGCGGAACGAGCCAGCTGCCTGCTTGCCTCGGGCCATCGTTCCAAAATGACGGGGAAAACCCGGTGACGGAGATAATTGCGCGCGTAACGCATGTCCCGATTGCTGTCGTCTTCGATCCATTGCAACCGCTCGCTGGCGGCATAGGCCGCCAGCGCTTGGCGGGTAAACCCGAGAAGGGGGCGCGCCAACCTTCCCCGCGAGAAGTCCGTGATTCTCGGCATCGCCGCCAGCCCGTGGACGCCGCCGCCCCGCAGGAGCTGCAGCAGCACGGTTTCCGCTTGGTCGTCTTGATGGTGGGCGGTCAACAACACCTCGCCTGCGCTGACATGGTGCGCCAGCGCCTCATAGCGTGCGCGGCGCGCCGCCGCCTCAAGGCTGTCCTTGCGGTGCCGCACACGAACCTGTTCAACCACGCAGGGCACGTTCAACGCCTCACAAATATGCCGGCAATGCCGTGCCCACTGAGAAGACTGTGGTTGCAGGCCGTGGTCGATGTGAATGGCCTCTACCTGCCAGGGTGCATGAAGGCGCAACTGGCAAAGGGCATGGAGCAGGACGTGGGAATCAAGTCCGCCGCTGTAGGCGACTTTCAGCGGCGTGTCCGGATTCAGTCCCAGATCTTCGGTAAGGATGCGCTCAAGTGCCGACGTGGAAAATGGGGTATCAATGTTCTTCAAGCTCTCCGAATTGCAGCAGGCGTTCATGGCGTTGTTCGATCAACCGTTCAACAGGAACGGTACACAGGGTGTCAACAGCGGAAACCAGCGTTGACTTTAACGTTCTTGCCATGGCCTCGACATCACGATGCGCGCCGCCCAAAGGTTCAGACACCACGTCATCGATCAATCCCAATCGGCTCAGGCTGTCGGCGGTAATGCCCATGGCCTCTGCCGCTTCCGTAGCCTTGTCTGCCGCCCTCCAAAGGATAGAGGCGCAACCCTCGGGAGAAATCACGGAGTATGTGGCATATTGCAACATCAGCAGTCGGTCACACACGCCGATCGCCAGCGCGCCGCCGGATCCGCCTTCGCCGATCACGACGCTGACTATCGGCGTGCGCAGTTGCGCCATTTCATACAAGTTGCGGGCAATCGCCTCACTTTGTCCGCGTTCCTCCGCCCCGACGCCCGGATAGGCGCCGGGCGTGTCGATCAGAGTAATCACCGGAAGCCGGAAGCGCTCCGCCATGCGCATCAGTCGCAAGGCCTTGCGGTATCCTTCCGGGCGCGGCATGCCAAAATTACGCCGCAATTTCTCGCGGGTATCGCGTCCTTTCTGGTGTCCGATGATAATTACGGGCCTGTCCTCCAAGCGCGCCACGCCCCCGACAATGGCGGGGTCATCGGCAAACGCACGATCACCGTGCAGCTCTTGGAAATCCGTAAAAATACGCTCCACATAATCCAATGTATAGGGACGCAGCGGATGCCGCGCCAACTGGGAAACCTGCCAGGGCGTCAGGGAAGTAAAGATCGTCTCGGTAAGTTTTTGGCTCTTGGCGCGCAGCCGTTTGATTTCTTCGTTGATGTTGACGTCGCTGTCCTTGCCGGCATAACGCAGCGCCTCGATCTTGGCCTCGAGGTCAGCAATAGATTGCTCAAATTCAAGATAATTCTGATTCATATCGATTACTTAAAATAATAAACACATTTAAGCATGCACGCTATGTTAAACCCTAACGGTAAATCAAATGGACCCTGTCTTTGCCGGCAAACTCGGTAAGGCGCTCCAGCACCGATCCGGTCGGGTTGATATTCCACTCCTCACCCAGAACAATATCCGCTTCCGCTAAATTGCTCCGGTAATGCAAATAAACCGGGCACGGACCCTGACGGACAGGCTTAAGAATCCGTTTCAACTCATCCAGGAAGCCGTTACCCGCCAGATCGGCGTCCACCTCGATAACCACACGCGAACCAAACGCGCTGCGCGCCTGCTCCATATTATAGATCTTCTCTGCGGACATTTTGAATCCGCCTGTATATTCATCGACACTTACGTGTCCCTCGACGATCAGGAGCTTATCTTTAACCAGCAGCTCTCGGTGATTCGCATAAAGATCCGAAAACACGGCTAATTCCAGCCGGCCGGTACGATCGTCCAACGTGACGAAAGCCATTCTGTCGCCGCGCCGGGTGTGCATGGTGCGTACCGCCACCACAAGTCCGGCAACAATAATAGTGCTGTCCTGGGTCGGCTTAAGCTCGGAAATGGACGAATTCGTAATATTGGCAAGCTCCTTTACATAACGCTCGATCGGGTGTCCGGTCAGATACAAGCCCAGGGTTTCCTTCTCGCCTTGAAGGCGTACTTCCTCGCTCCATTCCGGGACATCGCTGAATAGAGGGCTTTCGATATGAACTTCATCCGTTCCGAACAGATCGGATTGGCCCGTTTCCTGATTCTTGCTGTGTTGCCCCGCCACCGCCAAGGCTTGGCCCAACGACGCCATCATCGCCGCCCTATGGGGGCCCAGGCCGTCAAGGGCGCCTGCTCGAATAAGCGACTCCAGAACACGTCGGTTTACCTTGCGTAGATCAATGCGCTTGCATAGGTCAAACAAATCCTTGAACGGACCTTCACGATTTCTGTTCTGCAGTATGGTGTCTATAGCCGCCTGCCCCAGGCCCTTGATCGCGCCCAGCCCATAAAGAATGGTGTTGTCATCTAACGGAACAAATGTATATTCACAGCGGTTGATATCCGGCGCTTGAATATCGAGCTGCATGTCGCGACATTCCGCAATCATGGTTACAACCTTATCCGTATGGTCCATATCCGCGGACAGAACCGCCGCCATGAAAGCCGCCGGATAATGCGCCTTCAACCAGGCCGTCTGGTAGGCAATAAGTGCATAGGCCGCCGAGTGAGAGCGATTAAATCCGTACCCTGCGAATTTTTCAATGACATCAAAAACATGCACGGCGATTCGCTCGGGTACGCCGCGCTCTTTGGCGCCGTTGATAAAACCTTCACGTTGTTGCGCCATTTCCTCTGGTTTCTTCTTCCCCATTGCCCGACGCAGAAGATCCGCTTTTCCAAGTGAGTATCCGGCCAAGATCCGCGCAATCTGCATAACCTGTTCCTGATACAGGATCACCCCATAGGTAGGCTTAAGAATCGGCTCAAGGCTGGGATGCAGATATTTGATCGGGCTGCGGCCGTGCTTGCGGTTTATAAAGTCATCCACCATGCCGGATTGCAGCGGGCCCGGGCGGAACAACGCCACAAGCGCGATGATCTCCTCGAAGTTATCGGGCTGTAGACGCTGAATCAGATCCTTTATACCGCGCGACTCAAGTTGGAACATGGCCGTGGTTTTGCACGACTTTAACAGCGAATAAGTTTTGGGGTCATCAATTGGAATCTGTTCAATGATAAGCGGTGATTCATCTGAATCTTTACGTTTTTCATTGATCGTCTTGACCGCCTTATCGATGATGGTTAGCGTTCTTAGACCCAGAAAATCAAACTTAACCAGCCCCAGCGCCTCCACATCATCTTTGTCGAACTGCGTAACCAGCTGCTTGCCGCCCTGCTCACAATACATCGGCATAAAGTCCGTTAACGCCGACGGGGAAATAACGACGCCGCCGGCATGCTTGCCGGCATTTCTGGCAAGGCCCTCCAGGGTGCGAGCCGTGTCTATTAATGCACGGACGTCCTCTTCTTTCTCGTAACGTTCGCGCAGCAACGGCTCAACTTCAAGCGCGCGATCCAGCGTCATTTTGAGTTCGAATGGAATCAACTTGGCGATCTTGTCGACATACCCGTAGGGATGGTCCATGACGCGGCCGACATCACGTACAACGGCCCGTGCCGCCATTGTGCCGTGGGTAATAATCTGGGAGACCCGGTCACTCCCGTAGCGCGCGGTGACATAATCAATCACTTTATCGCGCCCTTCCATACAGAAATCAATGTCAAAATCGGGAAGGGATACGCGTTCCGGGTTCAGGAAGCGTTCGAACAACAAGTCATATTTAATTGGATCAAGTTCCGTAATCGCCAAGGCATAGGCAACGAGCGAACCGGCGCCGGAACCCCTGCCCGGCCCGACCGGCACTCCGTTGTTTTTAGACCATTGAATAAAATCCGCGACGATCAAGAAATAACCGGAAAATCCCATTTTTATGATGACGTCGAGTTCATGTTCAAGGCGCTCATAATACGCCCGGTCTTGTTTCATGCGCTCATTTTCCGGCAGCAATTTGAGGCGCGCCTCCAATCCCTCAAGACTCTGGCGACGCAATATTTCATCTACGCTTACGTCGGCTGACACCGGATAATCCGGAAGGAAGTAACGCTCGAATTCCAGACGAAAATTGCAACGCCTGGCGATCTCAACGGTGTTTTCAAGGGCCTCCGGGATGTCCTGAAAGAGCTCGGCCATCTCTTGGGGGCTACGGAAATACTGTTGTGCCGTGTAGCGTTTTGGGCGACGGCTGTCCGTCAGCACCCTCCCGTCTTGAATGCACACCCTGACTTCATGCGCTTCAAACTCGGTCGGCCGCAGAAAAACCGCCGGATTGGTCGCCACCACCGGCAGTTGCATTTTTCGGGCAAGGGCGACGGCCGCATGGTTATACTCTTCCTGCAAGGCTTGTCCCGTGCGTTGAAGCTCAAGATAGAAATTTCCTGGAAACAGCGCATCATAATTCTTTGCCAGCCGTTCGGCATACGCGCTGTCTCCCGCCAACAAGGCTTGGCCGATATCCCCCTCCTGAGCGCCGGAAAGCCCAATCAGCCCGGATGCCTGATCTTCAAACCAGTCCTTCGCGATACATGGCCGACCGGTGTGTTGCCCTTCCGTGTATGCGCGCGTCAGCAGGCGGCACAAATTACGATAGCCCTCTTGATTCCGACAAAGAAGCAAAAACCGGAAAGTCTTGTTACCGTTGGTGTGGTTTTCCAGCCAGACGTCAGCCCCGATAAGCGGCTTGATTCCCGTTGACAGCGCCTCCCGGTAAAATTTCACCGCCCCGAAAAGATTGCAAAGATCGGTAAGCGCCACTGCCGGCATTTCCTGTTTACGGGCCGCCGCGACCAGCTCGCGGGGACGGATGATCCCGTCAACCAGCGAGAACTCGGAATGGACTCGGAGATGGACAAAGTGGGCGGCCACGTTTTTATTTCACCGGATTTTTCATAGCCATAAAAGACGCGCGGTTCCTGCGGCACCGGCTTGGTTTTTGAGTCCAGCTCAAAAGCATACCCCTATCTATATTTAAAGTTATAGATAATAAATATTATGTATCTAATTGTTTTATAATCATTAAAATGATGAATTTTCCATCAAATATTTTACCGGCCTAAAGCTCCGCCGGTGGGCCGGACACACCCCGAGCCTTCTGATGGCCTCAAGGTGGGCTTTGGTCGGATAGCCTTTGTGGCGGGCGAACCCGTACCCCGGAAAACGCGCCTCCAGTGTTTTCATGTGGGCGTCCCGCGCCACCTTGGCCAGGATGGAAGCGGCGGAAATAACGGGCACGATGGCGTCTCCATGAACCACCGTGCAAACCGGTCGATTAAGTCCAGGGGCCTTGTTACCGTCGACCATCACAAGCCCAGGCGGATACTGAAGGGCGTTTACGGCCCGTTTCATGGCCAACAAGCTGGCCTGAAGGATATTCAAGGAATCAATTTCACCCACTTCCGCCCTGCCCAACGCCCAACATACGGCTTGCGTCTGAATTTGTCTGGATAACGCCTCACGCCGCTCCTTGCTCAAAACCTTTGAATCCGCCAGCCCTTCTATGGGGGGGAGGTCTTCAAAAACAACCGCGGCGGCAAAGACCGGTCCCGCCAGGGGACCGCGACCCGCTTCATCTACTCCGGCAACCCATTGTATATTTTCATAACCGGGTTTTCCGCAGCCTGATTCGGATGTGCCGTTCATAGGATCTCCAGCCTCGGACAGTGAAATTAAAGGGTATTCTTTTTTTCCAATTTTGCGGTGATTAGTTTCGCCACCGCTTCGGCAGCACGGAAGTTGGCCTTGGTGCGCAATGAATTGTGAATTTCGGCCAGAGCATCTTTTACAATTTCCGCTTGCTTGGGATGTGTCAGATAGTGCTCAATTGCATTTCCAAGTTTCTCCGGTCGCGCGTCGAATTGCATGAACTCAGGAACAAGTTCATATCCGGCCAAGTTGTTAGGCAACGAATACAAATCTATATGCGACAAAAGTTTGATAAATATATAGGAAAGAAAAGAGATTTTATATGTTACCACCATAGGCTTTCGAAGTAGAGCCGCCTCCAAAGCCGCGGTTCCTGAAGCAAGCAAAACAATATCGGATGCGGCCAACACATCACGTGAATGATCAAGCAACAGCGTAATATTTAAGTTTTCCGCGTCATATTTTTCTAATGAACTTTTGAAGACGGTCTTTGTTTCGACATCCACAAAAGGAGCGACAAAATGCATGCTGGGATTACGATGATGCAGCCACTTTGCCGTTTTCACAAATAGATCGGCATGCCTGGCTAATTCATTCATGCGGCTTCCGGGCAGAAGCGCTACAATTGTACGGTCTGGCGGCAGATCAAGGCCTTTCCTGACGGCATCACGATCATACTCGTTGTCTATTTCATCTGCCAGCGGGTGGCCAACAAAAGTCACGGGAATATGGCGCTCCTGATAATACTTTTCTTCAAAAGGAAATAATGCGAGCAGGTGGTCAACCGACCTTCTAATTTTATGTATGCGATAGCTGCGCCACGCCCATACGGTAGGACTGACATAATGTACGGTGGTTATACCAACGGATTTCAATTTTCTCTCAAGGCCAAGATTGAAATCAGGCACGTCGATGCCGATAAACAGATCTGGAGGATTTTCTTTGAAGTATGCCGCAAGCCTGCGCCGTGTCTGTAAGATTAAAGGGTAGCTCCTTATTCCCTCGAAACCGATAACGGAAAGCCGTTCCATTGGAAAAAGGCTTATGCATCCTTCGGCTTTCATACGTGAGCCGCCGATTCCTTCAAAACGGATGACCGGGTAGATTTCCTTCAAGGCGCGCATAAGACCGGCACCCAGCAAGTCTCCGGATACCTCTCCTGCCACTATGCCGATTCTGATCGGGGGGCTCTGGGATAACACGCTATCGGATGATGCCGCGTTCAGACGTTTTTATAAAATTGACGAAATAAGCGACTTCCTTGTTCTCTGCAGCCATACTTTCAAGCTGTTCGACGGCTTCATGCAACCTTATCCCTGACCTATAAATTATCTTATAGGCGCGCCTTAGAAACTCGATGGATGCCTCCGGAAACTGCCGCCGTTTAAGCCCTCGGGTATTAATGCCATGGGGTACGGCGCTGTTGCCTGCCGCCATGATATAAGGAGGGATATCTTTAAACGTGATGGTTCCCAAAGCCGTGATGCAGTGTGCGCCGATTCTGCAGTACTGGTGAACCACGGTAAATCCGCCAAGAAGCGCATAATCGTCCACTGAAACATGGCCCGCCAAGCTCGCGCAATTTGCGAAGATGGTGTGGCTGCCTATCTGGCAATCATGCGCAACATGACAATAAGCCATTATAAAATTATCGTTACCGATACGCGTGATGCCTCCACCATCAACCGTGCCGCGGTTAAAAGTGCAGTATTCTCGGATGGTGTTGTTATTCCCGATTTCCAGACGCGTCGGTTCGCCCCCATAACTTGTGTGTTGCGGAGCGTCACCCAGCGAAGAAAACTGATAAATTCTGTTTTTTTTGCCGATGCGTGTCGGCCCGTTTATGACGACATGCGGTCCAATCCAGGTATCGTCCCCTACTTCAACATCCGGACCGATTACCGTATATGGACCGATATCTACATCTTTTCCTATTTTTGCTTCCGGATGAACTATCGATTGCGAATGAATCACTCGACGTCCTTATAAGTACACATCAATTCCGCACTGCAGCACAGATTATCATCCACGTAAGCACTGCCTTCAAATAACCAGACCCTCTTTACCTTTCTTATAATCTTTGTCTTAATTATCAATTGATCACCCGGCTCTACCGGGCGCTTGAATCGCGCCTTATCTATTCCAACGAGATAATATATAGATCCCTTATCTAGAAGCGTTTCAATGCTCTTGAATGAGAGAATAGCGCAGGACTGCGCCATCGCCTCTAGAATTAGAACACCCGGCATTACCGGATGGCGCGGGAAGTGTCCTTGGAAAAAAGGCTCATTAATCGTTACATTTTTAATCGCGGTAATTGATTCATTCTTGGAATAATCCAGTACGCGATCAATTAGTAAAAACGGATAACGATGCGGAAGAAGTTTTAAGACATTATTAATTTCGATTTGATTCAAGACGATTGATCCTCAATTAGCCGCTGAAGATTTTCTTCAAGTTGTCGGAGCCGACGGTTCATTTCATCCAGATGGTGCAATCTTGCCGCGTTCTTGCGCCATTTATCCAATGGACCGGCCTTAAGGCTTGATGAATATGTGCCTGATTGTGCAATAGAGTTGGTAACAAGCGTTGCCGCCGTTATGTGCACATCATCCGTAATTTCCAAATGGCCCAAAATGCCCGCCTGGCCTCCAATAGTGCAACGCTTTCCGATCTTTGTGCTTCCCGCTATTCCGACACAAGCAGCGATGGCCGTATGCTCACCTATCTGTACGTTGTGCGCGATGTGTATGAGGTTATCCAGTTTTACGCCGTGTCCAATGACTGTATCACCAAGCGCGCCCCGGTCAATAGTGGTGTTGGCGCCGATTTCTGCATCATTCTCAATGATCACGCGGCCCAGCTGCGGTACTTTTACCCATTTTTTATTATCGTCCGCGTAACCGAATCCATCGCTGCCGATAACGGAGCCTGGATGTAAAATACAGTTGCTACCGATTGTACAGCCTGAATTGATCACAACATGGGCGATCAGCCTTGTGTAATTCCCGATAATTACCTTGCGGCCGATATAGCAACCCGGCCCGATAAACGCCCCCGCACCGATATCAGCCCCTGCCTCAATAACAGCGTGAGGTCCGACTCCCGCCGTCGGCGCGATATGAGCGCCCTTATCCACCACGGCGGTAGGATGTATGCCTGGTGTGCATTCGGAAACAGGATTCAGCAAGGTTGCGATTCGCGCGTAACAAAGATGAGGATTCTCGACGATAAGCGTTGTGCCGGAATAGTGTTCGGCGTCCGCCTCCGTGAGGATTACAGCCCCCGCCGACGTACGTGATAACAATTTTAGATACTTTTTACTTGCAACGTAGACAATATCATGCGGGCCTGCCGTGTTTAATGTTGCAACGCTTTCGATCCTCAGGTCAGAATTTCCACGTATCCGGCCCCCAAAGCGCTTCGCCAGCTCTGCAAGGGTTACGGCCATTTATCTATTTCTGTTTCCTTCCAAGTTTTTTCAGGACCTTCTGGGTAATGTCCACCTTCCCGCTGGCGTAAATTGTGCTGCCCTCATGCAGAATCAGATCAAATTTTTCCTTCTTTGCAATTTCAGTGATAGCTTTGTATACAATCCTTTGTAAGGCGGCCAGCTCTTCGTTGCGCCGCAAATTATAATCTTCTCTGAACTCCTGAGTGGCGCGCCGTAAATCGCGCTTCAATACGACTATCCGGCGTTCTTTTGTGCGCCGTTCCGTATCCTTGAGCACCAGTGCATTCTTTTTCAGGTCCTCCTCCAGCTTTTTAATTTTATTCTGCATTTCCACGAGTTTTTTATCGCGTGGACCAAATTCAGCCTCAATCTTTTTCAAGGCCGCCTTTCCCTGCGGGGCCTCCTCGATCACCTTGACGGCGTTGACATACCCAATTTTAAGTTCTCCCGCAACAACGGGAACAGCCGTAAGAAAAACCCCGTAGATCACAAGCAGCGAGACTAAACCGGAATAAATAATTCGTTTATTCATCTTTCAAAAAACGGGCTCCCAGGCCAAATGAATCATTAACTTATCATATAGATTATAGATTGCGAATAATACCGCAAACGATGAAGGTCGATATTGGCCATTTATTGCAAATCAGCAGTTAAATCTTAACCTAGTCTTAGGTACCTCTTATATCCCATAGCAAGGATCGAAGGCTATCTAAGCGGCACCCCCAAAGTAAACTGGAACGATTGAGTATCATCCCCCGGCTTGTCATTAAGCGGAACCGCGATACTGAAACTGAGCGGCCCGATTGGCGAGAGCCAATTAAACGCCAAACCGGTCGAGTAGCGCAACTCCCCCATATCCAGCTTTTCGCCCGGCCCGTAAACCATGCCGGCGTCGACGAAGGCACTCAGGCGCATGGATTTCTGCTCCTGGGTTGTGCCCGGCACGGGGAATAAAAATTCCATATTGCCCAAGATTCGCCTGTCTCCCCCAATTGGATTGTTCGGCGGCAAGGTATCGCGTGGGCCAAGCGATCGGGGGTCGAAGCCCCGTACGGTTCTGCTGCCTCCCGCGAAAAAATTCTTGAAAAACGGCAAATTATCGGTGCCCCCATACCCATCACCAAAACCTACCTCTCCTTTGATTTTAAAACTGGTACGCGCACTCACCGGCCAATATCGTCCTGCTAGATAATTAATTTTATAGTACTCAATATCGCTTCCCGGCACGGTAAGCTCCAATGATAACCGCTGTATACTGCCTTTGGTGGGAAAAAGGATATTATCCAAGGTATCGAATGACCAGCCCAACGTGGTCCTCAACATGTTATTGGAGGCCCCGTGTTTGGCCACGAAATCCTGTGCAACCTGGGCGCTGCTCGTGGTTGTTTTGATACTAATTCTCTCGATGTCGGCGCCCACGTTGAGCCTGTGGGTTTCGCTCAAGGGAATGCCGTAAAATATCCCGGCCCCCGTGGTCTCGGTGTCGTAAGCCGCGATATTCGCCTGAGCCGCGTCTATTCTGGTTGAAAAAACATTGAATCCACGGCTGATCCCATCAGGTGTATGGTATGGGTTTACGTAATTAACGCTTATGCTCTTTGTGGCGTCACTGGTGTCAACGTTCGCGCTGAGCTGCTTTCCCGTTCCGAATAAATTGCTTTGTGTGATACTGGCATTTAAAAGTACGCCTTGAACGTCAGAAAAACCGATGCCGAACAGAAAATTTCCCGTGGGGCGCTCCTTTACGCTGACATTAACGTCAACCTGATCCGGACTGCCGGGAACCGCCGGTGTCTCAATATTCACACTTTCAAAGAAGCCGAGACGATTAAGTCGTGTACGAGAACGTTGAATCTTTTTTGACGAGTACCACGCGCCTTCCAGCTGGCGCATTTCACGCCGCAGCACCTCATCGCGCGTAGCAATATTCCCGGAGAAGTTGATGCGTCGAACGTAAACACGCCTCCCCGGATCAACAAAGAAGGTAAAAGATACTTGGGAATTTTTTTTATCAATATCCGGTATGGCGTTTACGTTGGCAAAGGCATATCCATTGTTGGCTAAGTGATCGGATATTTTCTTAGTGGTTTCTGTTACCGCCTTGCGCGAGAAGATGCTGCCGGGCTTGATGGTCACCAAACCACGAAGCTCCTCTTCCGGAACCACGAATTTTCCGGAAAGCTTAAAATCCGTAATTGTAAATTTATTTCCTTCGGTAATATTTACTGTAATAAATATATGCTCTTTGTCCGGCGTAATTGAAACCTGTGTTGAATCAATATTAAATTCAAGATAGCCCTGATCCTGGTAAAAATTCCGGAGACGCTCAAGATCGCCTCCCAATTTCTGTTTGGAATACTGATCTCTTTTGGAGAAGAATGCATACCACGGTTTAGGACCGAGGGTGAATAGTTTTCGTAATTTCTTGTCAGAAAACCGATGGTTGCCAACAATATTTATTTCTCTTATTTTTGCCGGTCTGCCCTCGGTCACGTCTATGTTGATGGCAACACGGTTACGTTCCAGCGGCGTGACGGTGGACTTCACATTAACTGCATAGTAGCCACGACTAAAATATTGTTGTCTTAGTTCCTGCCCCACCTTATCGAGCAGTGATTTATTAAAAATCCGGCCTTCCGTGAGACCGACTTGCTTTAGACCTTCCTTCAGGTCTTCCTCCGAGAGCTCTTTTGTGCCGTCAATTTTGACGTTGCCAATCGACGGCCGCTCCACAACTGTAACGATAAGGACGTTTCCCTGGCGCTCTAAACGCACATCCTTGAAAAAGCCGGTCTTGAAAAGGGCGCGGATGGCTTCCTGCGAATATTTTTCATTCAGGGTGTCGCCGACTTTGATTGGGAGGTAATTAAAGACGGTTCCCGCAGAAATTCTCTGCAAACCTTCAACACGGATGTCCTTCACCACGAAGGATTCAATAGCATGAACAAACGGTATAAAAAAAACGCCGAAAAGCAGCGCCGCGAAGATTTTCTTCATTCGTTATTCTGGTTGTATTAAAGTCAATGGCTGAGTTTATCGGAAAATTCGGGTTAAATCGTTATAAAATGCCAGGATCATCAGACCGGCAAGCATAATTATGCCTACCTGCTGCCCCCACGCCATAACACGTTCAGAGACTGGGCTGCCCTTCAGGACCTCGATACTGTAATACATTAAATGGCCGCCATCGAGGATGGGGATAGGCAACAGATTCAGCACGCCAAGACTGATACTGATTACCGCCAGAAACATGACAAATTGGGAGAATCCAACCTTGGCGGAATAACCGGCATACTGGGCGATAGTAATGGGTCCGCTGATATTCTTCGTCGATACCTCCAACTTGAGCATTCTATAGAGCATTTCCAGTGTGAGAAGCGACATCGACCAGGTGTTTTCAGCGCCGTCAATGAGAGACTGGATCGGCCCCAATCTGACCTTTACGCGCAGCTCATCGGGCAGATCCATTAAGCGCGGGCGGATGTTAATCCGTCCTACTTTTCGCCCCCCCTGCTCAACGGTAAGCGGGGTCAGTTCGAGTTGCTCTAAGCGATCACCGCGTTCCACGGTAATAGTCATTTTCTTGCCGGGATTCCCGCTGATCAACGCGACCAAGTCCTCCCAAGTGCGCACCTCAGTTTGATCAATCGCTACTATTCTGTCTCCGACCTGCATGCCTGCACTCGCGGCCGGGCCTGCCTCGAGCGCGCCAATGACGGGCAAGGCCTTGGGTATATAGCCAAACAACCCGATTCCTTGCTCCAACAGCGCGGCATTTACATTGGCCACAGGAAAATTCCTCAAATCCAACACCCGTTCCTGTACAATGCCGCTCGTGTCTCGAACCTGCACGTTGACGCTGTCTTGATCCAAGGCCTTACGAAAGAGATAGAGTCGGCGTTGGCCCCAACTTAAAACCTGCTTGCCGTCGATGCTGAGCAGCTCGTCCCCGACGCGAAACCCGGCTTTTTGGGCGATTGAGCCTTCCGCCACCTTCCCCACCACCGGCTTGATACCGTCCACACCGACTGTATAAATCAACCAATAGGCCAGGATGGCGAAAAAAAAGTTGAACATCGGTCCCGCCAGGACGATGGCTATGCGTTTCCACACCGATTGGCGGTTGAAGGCGCGATGACGTTCACTCTCCGGCACATTCCCCTCGGTTTCATCCAACATCTTGACGTAACCGCCCAACGGCAATACAGCGACGACCAGTTCCATCTTGTCGGCGCCTACCCGGCGTGACCACAATGTTTTTCCAAACCCGATGGAAAAGCGCAACACTTTAACGCCGAGACGTCTCGCGACCCAAAAATGTCCGAATTCGTGCACGACGATAAGAATACCGAGCGCGACGAGAAAGGCGGCGACATAATATAGGAGATTGATCACAACGCCCCCCGTTTTACTTCGTGTTTCATATCGACAATAAACCGCCTTGCCGTGTCTCTGGCCATGGCATCCTCTTTGAGGATGGCCTCAAGATCCGCATTAAGCGCATGAGACGCATGTGATAATGCGTGCTCGATAATCCGCGGTATATCGGTAAAACGTATTTGGCGTTCCAGAAAAGCCTCGACAGCGATCTCGTTTGCGGCATTAAGTGCCACCGGCGCCGTGCCGCCGGCATGCGCCGCCTCGCAGGCGAGCCGCAGGCATGGAAAGCGGTCAAGATCGGGGCGCTCAAAATCCAGGTGTGCGATATTGAACAAATCCAGTTCTTTTACGCCGGAATCAACGCGATGCGGCCACGCGAGCGCGTGCGCGATCGGCGTGCGCATATCCGGATTTCCCAACTGCGCCAACACGGAGCCGTCGAGGTATTCCACCATAGAATGGATTACGCTCTGCGGATGGATCACGATATCCACCTGTTCCGGCGTCACACCGAAGAGCCAGCAGGCCTCTATCAACTCCAGGCCTTTATTCATCAGCGTTGCCGAATCCACCGATATCTTGCGGCCCATGGCCCAGTTCGGGTGGGCGCAGGCCTGCTCGGGGGTGACATTCGCAAGCTCCGCAAGCGATGCAGCGTGAAACGGGCCGCCGGAACAAGTTAAAAATATCCGGCGCACCTCTGCGCGCGATTCACCGGTCCGGTAGTTGCACGGCATGCACTGGAAAATCGCATTGTGTTCACTGTCAATCGGCAACAATTCCGCGCCCGACTTTCTCGCCTCGTCAATAAAGATATTGCCGGACATGACCAACGGTTCTTTATTGGCAAGAAGCACGCGTTTACCGGCACGGACGGCTGCAAGCGTCGGCTGCAGGCCGGCGGCACCGACGATCGCCGCCATAACGATATGCGTTTGCGGCGAAGCGACCACTTGCTTCAACGCCTCCATACCGGAAAGCACCTCGACGGCCAACCCTGCTTGATTTATCTTGGCCTGAAGGGCGTCAGCAGCCCGCAAGTCCAGCATGACCGCTTGAGCGGGGACGAAGCGCCGGCACTGCTCAAACATTCGCTCCACCTGGGTATTGGCCGTCAGAGCCGTGACCCGAAAGCGCTGCGGATGCCTGGCCAATACATCCAGTGTGCTGACGCCGATGGAGCCTGTTGACCCCAGGATGGCAACGCCCCGGACCGTGGCTTCCTCGCCGTGTGGGTTCCCGTCTTTTGATGCTTTTGTATTCATTCCTATTGTTTCACTAAATACATCCAGCCTAATACAAACACCGGCACCGCGCCGGTAAAGGCGTCAATGCGGTCAAGCACGCCTCCGTGTCCCGGCAGCAAATGGCTGCTGTCCTTCATACCCGCTATGCGTTTAAATTTGCTTTCCACGAGATCGCCTACGACGGAAAACAGGGTAACAACAACCGCCAGCACGGCCCACAACGCAAGCTCGCCGGCCTTGAGTCCCCAAACAATTGCCCCGTAAACGAGGGCGAGCAACACTGCGGCAAGGAGTCCGCCCAACAAACCTTCCACTGTCTTACCAGGACTTACGTTAGGAGCAAGTTTCATTTTGCCATAGGCACGTCCGGCAAAATAGGCCGCGATGTCTGCAACCCATACCAATAAAAAAATAAACAGCAGCGCGGCCGGGCTGCTTGGGTCCTCTGAATGCAGAAAAAGCGCAGCCATCCAGGCGGGTATCAAAATAAAAAAACCGCTCGTGATTTTTCCTGAAGACGAGAAAAACATGCCGTTATGGGCATTGCTCCGGAAAACCAGTCCAATCAACGCCCATAACCACCACACAATAACAACGATTAACAACGGAAGAATAATCGACGGCTGTCGCAAAACCCATAACACGCCGGCACCGCCCATCAGAACCAGAAGACCCGTATAGACACCCCGGTGCCAAAGGCGCGTCAGGCCGGCAAGCGTCGTCCATTCCCAAGCGGCGGCGGTTATCAACAAACCGAACACAACCGCGACCCAAACAGGCGGAAGGTAGAACACCGTCGCCACCAACAGCAGGGCTAATACAAGCGCGGTCAGAATTCGTTGCTTAAGCATGACGCGCGGCTTCGACCTGCTCACCGGTCAGACCAAAACGGCGCTGTCGTCCGGCGTAAGAAGCCAGGGCTTGCTCAAATTGAATGCGATCAAAGTCCGGCCACAGAACCGGCGTAAAATACAACTCGGTATAAGCAAGCTGCCATAATAGAAAATTACTGATTCGCTGTTCTCCACCGCTGCGAATGAACAGGTCGGGTTCGGGGATACCGCTCGTGCTAAGGAAGGCCTCAAGACTCTCGGGCGTAATCGTGGCGGCATCGATCTTGCCCGATACGGCACGTCGCGCCAACTCGGTGCAGGCGCGGGCAATGTCCCATCGTCCACCGTAATTGGCCGCAATGGTCAACGTAAGCGCCGAGTTGTCCCGCGTCAGCGTTTCCGCCTTCCGTATCCTTTCCGTAATTTCCTTGCCGAACCGCGTGCTGTCGCCGATAACGCGGAAGCGCACGCCCTTCTCGTGCAATTTTTTGACTTCCTTGTCAAGAGCGTTCATAAAAAGCTCCATGAGCATCTTTACCTCTTGTTTCGGCCGCCGCCAGTTCTCGCTGCTGAACGCAAACAGTGTCAGGTATTCAATACCTGCTTCTTTGCACGCAATAACAAGCTCACGTACGCGCTCAACGCCTTTACGATGACCGGCGATTCTCGGCATTCTCCGCTGTCTCGCCCAACGGCCGTTTCCGTCCATAATAATAGCGATATGTCTGGGTATCGCCGGATCGGAAACAACGGATGGAACGGTGCTCATTATGCCGTCTTTAGTCATTGGAAAAATAAACGCATCACGATCACCCAGTTGTATAACGGTGAAGCGGAATGGGGGCAGCCTCAGATCTGCATGATATCTTGCTCTTTGGCGGAAACCAGTTTATCCACCTCGTCGACAAAACGGTCAGTGAATTTCTGTATGTCTTGCTCCGCTCGCTTGTCCTCGTCCTCGGTAATAAGCTTCTTTTTCAATAATTCCTTGAGATGATGGTTGCTGTCGCGGCGAATATTGCGAATGGCGATCTTGGCATTCTCGCCTTCGGCGCGCACGTGCTTGCTCAGCTCCTTGCGACGTTCCTCAGTGAGTTGCGGTAACGGCACACGGATAATCTGGCCCGCCGTGGCCGGATTAAGGCCGAGCTCCGATTCCCGGATTGCCTTTTCAACGGCCTGAATCGTCCCTTTGTCCCATGGCGTCACGGTAAGCGTACGGGCGTCACTTACCGAAATGTTCGCCATCTGGTTAAGCGGCGTTTTCGTGCCGTAGTAATCCACTCGTATATGATCAAGTAAACCGGCATGCGCACGGCCCGTCCGGATCTTGCTTAGATCCGTTTTTAACGTTTCCACAGACTTCGCCATTCGGCTTTCCGAGTCTTTTTTGATTTTATCTACGGTCATCGCCATCGCTAGTGATCACTCCGAACAAGCGTGCCTTCCTTTTCGCCCTTAACAACCCGAATCAGACTTCCCGGTTTTTTGATATTGAAAACCCTGATGGGAAGTTTCCGGTCCCTGCAAAGCACGATTGACGCGGCATCCATCACGCCGAGCCGCCTTTCCAGTACCTCACTATAACTAATCTCATCATAGCGCCGTGCATCCGAATAGCGGGCCGGGTCCTTTGAATAGACGCCGTCCACATTGGTCGCTTTGAGCATGATATCCGCTTCGATTTCCATGGCACGCAGGCTGGCGGCCGTATCGGTGGTAAAAAACGGGTTACCGGTGCCCCCGGCAAAGATTACCACGCGCCCCTTTTCAAGATGATATCTCGCGCGCCGATGGGTGTAGAATTCCACCACCTGATCCATACGGAGCGCCGACTGGACCCGTACCGCGACATCCGCGCGCTCGAGTGCATCCTGCAGCGCCAGGGCGTTGATCACCGTCGCCAACATCCCCATGGAATCCGCCGTGGTCCGCTCCATTCCTTGCGCCGAGGGCGCTACGCCGCGAAAAATATTGCCGCCGCCGATCACCACGGCCAATTGCACGCCGGAATCTCTAACTGCCTTGATCTCGGAGGCAATACGCATCAATAC
>WGFP01000229.1 GCA_015492195.1 Acidiferrobacterales bacterium | reverse complement strand
GGTAGCATTCGGCGTATTCAATTTGCGCGCCACGTTCGCGCAGGGTATCGCCCAAAAGTGCACGCCCGCCGTCTCCACGAAAGATCACGATTTTTTTGCCCGCTGTTTCTTGCAGTGCCGGCAGCTCAAGCAGGGCCTCACTGTCGGCGCGGCCTTCCGGCACGATCGGATTTTCAATGCCGAAACGTTTGAGTTCACGGGCGCTGCCGCGGCCGACGCAGGCGATCTGCAGGGTTGGCGGCAGGCCGCCGCGCGTGTTGATCAAACCCATGGATCTGCTGACGGCATTGGGGCTGATGAAAATCGCGAGATCAAAGTCCGCCAGGCGATCGATAGTTTGCAGCAGGGCCGAATTGTTCGTTGGCTCGACGATTTCAATCACCGGAAAACAAAGCGCCTCGCCCCCTTCCCGTTCAACCAGAGCGGCGAGATGTTGTGCCTGATGCTTAGGCCGGGTGATGAGGACGCAGACGTTTTTCAGTGGAAGCCGCCCGGGCGTTTGATCAGGCACGGCCGTACACCTTATCCAAAATGTTCTTGGCACCCCTGGCCAGCAGGTCGTCGGCCAGGCTCGCCCCCAGTTGTTCCGCGTCCCGGGCGGATCCCCGAACCTCGCCGCGGATAATGCGGCTGCCGTCGGGTTCGCCCACCAGCCCGCGCAGATGCAGCTTGTCTCCATCAAGTTCGGCGTAGCCCCCGATCGGCACCTGGCAGCCCCCTCCCAGGTGCGCGTTCATGGCGCGTTCGGCCTGGATGCATAAGCGCGTCGGGTGGTGGTCAAGTGGCGCCAGGAGCGCATGGGTTTCCACGTCGCCCGCGCGGCACTCGATGCATACCGCACCTTGGCCGACCGCCGGGAGACTGTCGGCGGGATCGAGCAGGGCGCGTATTCGCTTGCTCAATCCCAAACGCTTTAACCCCGCGGCGGCGAGAATCACGGCGTCGTATTGTCCGGCATCGAGTTTTGACAGACGGGTATTGACGTTGCCGCGCAGGGCGACGATTTGAAGATGGGGATATGCCGCCCGCAATTGGCATTGCCGCCGGAGGCTGGACGTCCCGACGCGTGCCCCCGCGGGCAGGTTGGGCAAATCTGCATAGTTGATCGAGACAAAGGCGTCCCGCGGATCCTCGCGTTTGCACACCACCGCAATGTGTAAACCGTCCGGCAGGGTGGCGGTGACGTCCTTGGTGGAATGCACGGCGAGATCGATGCGCCTTTCCACCAGTGCCTGTTCCAGCTCCTTGATAAAGAGCCCCTTGCCTCCGACCGCAGCCAGGCTGCGATCCAGGATTTTGTCGCCTTCCGTGGTGATTTTAATGAGCTCCACCTTCAAGTCCGGGGTCTGCGCGATGAGGCGGGTGCGCACGAATTCCGCCTGCCACAGGGCAAGTTGGCTTTTACGGGTGCCGATGCGCAGCGTTTTCAAGTGTGGGCCTGAACTTTAAGGGTGACGACTGGCTCTAATGTCGAGAATTGAGTATAAATTAATTATCGGGTCAAGTGTCTGCGGGTTTTGCGGGCGTGGGTGGCGTGATGAGACGTATTACTGCGGGTTTATTGTTATTGTTTCTTGCTCTGGCGGCTGCGGCGTCTTCGGCTGCGGAGTTGCCGCTTGCTAAGAATCTTAAAAAAGACGCCCGTAAAGCGGCACGTGCGCAGACACCGATTCTCGTGTTCTTTGCCGCCGATTCCTGCCCCTATTGTCACCAGGTCGAAGATCTCTATCTTACGCCGATGTACAAAAGCGGAGACTATGACGGTAAGCTTCTGTTTCGCGTCGTCAGGATCGAGAGCGCGAATTTCCTGCGGGATTTTAACGGTAAGCGCGTCGACCATGAAACGTTTGCCGAGAACGAGGGCGTGGTCCTGACGCCGGTGATACGCTTTTACGGTCCGGAGGGGAAAGAGCTCATACCCGAATTGATCGGTTATAGCACGCCCGATTTTTACGGGGATTACCTGGAGCGGGCCATCTCGGATTCCATCTCGAAGCTGCGTAACGTGGCCATGTCCCAGGATTCCGAGGCCTTTGCCGAAGAGGCAGTCACCAACTGATTTTAGGCGGTCGCCGGGCGGTTGCGTGCCCAGCGGCGCACCGAGGCGGTGTGCCGGCGGCTGACATCCAGTTTCTTATCGACGTCTTTCAGGCTTACCTGCCAGGTTCCCGCCGGACTTTTTTCAATACCCTTGATATACGTGGTGGACACGAGCGCGTTGCGGTGAATGCGCAAAAACCTGTCGCCGAACTCCCGCTCGAGATTGATCAGGGAATCCTCGATCAGATGCTCCTCGGTCGGGGTGCGCACCACGACATACTTGCTGTCCGCGAGAAAATAGACGATCTCGGGGACCGGCACCAACCGGATATTGCCTCGCAGATGCACGCTGATATGGGTGCGGGTAGGCGGTTCCTTCTGTGACTGACTGATCTCCTGCAATTGCTTCGCGGTGAGCTTGCGCGCCTTGCTGAGGGCGTTGGCGAGTCGGTCTTTGCGGATGGGCTTGAGGAGATAATCCACGGCGTTGACCTCGAAGGCATCGAGGGCGTGCTGGTCGTAGGCGGTGGTGAATATCACGCTCGGCGGGGTGTCCATCCCCATGAGATGCATGGCGGCTTCCAGGCCGTCCATGCCCGGCATGCGGATATCCATCAGCAGCACGTCCGGATTCAGGTCCGCGGTTTTCTCCACCGCCTCGGCGCCGTTCATGGCCTCGCCGACCACCGCGTAGCCGCCGATATCCGACAAGAGCTCGCGCAAGCGGTCGCGGGCCAGTTTTTCGTCATCCACTATCAGCACTCTCATGGTTTCCCTCCGCGCGTCGGCAGGACCACCGTCACGATAAATTGGCCGTTTTCCTCGCTGGTGTGAAGCGTCGCCGCCTCGCCGTAATGGGCCTGAAATCGCCGGCGTATATTTTCCAAGGATTTGCTCTGGGTGGTTGTACGTTGCCTGAGTTTGGTTTGGGGAAACGGATTAACCACCCTGATGTGAATTTTATCATTCTCCTCCCACAATTTGACGCCGATCGTACCGCCGCGCGGGAGGGGCTCGATGCCGTGGTGTATGGCGTTTTCCAGAAGCGGTTGCAGGGTAAGGACCGGCATTACCGCCTTTCTGGGGAATTTTCCGATGTCCCAGTCCACCCTAAGACGGCTATCCAGGCGCAGCATTTCGAGGCCGAGGTATTTTTTGGCCACCTCTATCTCGTTTTTCACCGGCACCAGATTTTCATTTTCATTGAGCATCATGCGGAACAGATCGGCCATGTCCTCGATCGAGGTTTCGGCCTTGGCAGGTTCGCTGCGCGTCAGGCTGGCGATGATGTTTAAGCTGTTGAACACGAAATGCGGCCGAATGCGCGATTGCAGCGCCTGCATCTTTGCCCGTGCCTCCGACAGGGTGCGCAGCTTCAGTTCATGTTTGGCCAGCAAATAGCGCAGGGCCAGGGCATTGACGATCGCGCTGACCAGCAGGTTCTGGAGATGGAAATAACCGTACCACTCCGGGCGCGGCGTATCGATTCTGCCGGCGAGCCATAACAGCCATATCGCCATCTCGCTTACCAGAATGGTGATACACAAAAGCAGGAGATACGCCATGATCAGGGCTCGTATATTGGGCAGGCGGTTTAAGTATTTGCGCGCCAGACACAACGCGGCGACGCTGGCCAAGGCAATCCACTGGATGAAAATGGATATGATAAACAAATCTATTAACAGATTTTCCGCCCCCCAAAGCGAGATGCGACGCGTCACCAGGGTGATCACGAAGGCCAGCATTTCCGCGATGATCGCCACATTGAGTATCACCCAGCCGTTGCAAAAATCCGGCAAAAACTCCGTCTCTTGGGCGTCGGCATCCGCCTTGGGGAACAGACCCGCCTCCAGGGATTTGGAGACGGTGTTCAGCCAGACATGGGCCCTGTTTTTAATCTCGGAGATTTCCATACGCCTTAGCCGCGAACGATCGGCATTTTGATTTTGACGTGATATTGACCGCCTTCCTCAAAGGCCTGCATGCTTGCCGCATTCCCGAAGTGGGTGATCAGCCGTTGGCGGGTATTGTCCTGCGCAAGTTTATTGCCCTTGCTGTGGATGTGCTTGCGTACGTCCGGAAGGGGGTTGCTGATCATGATATTCAGTGTTTCGCCCTCGGCCCACATCTCGATTCTAATGGTGCCGCCGGCGAAGCGTGGTTCGATACCGTGATAAATCGCGTTCTCCAGCAAGGGTTGCAGGGTCAACGCCGGGATTTGCGCCGCCCGGGGGATGTTGTTGACGTTCCATTTTATCTGAAGCCGGTCGCCCAGTCTGAGTTTTTCAATTTCAAGGTACTGGCGTGAAATCTCCCGTTCGGCGGATATGGGCACCAGTTTGCGGGCATCGGCAAGCAGAACCCGGAACAGGTCGGCAAGGTCATGCAGCACCGCCTCCGCCATTTCCGGATTGTTGCGCGTCAGGCCGGCGACGCTGTTTAAGCTGTTAAACAGAAAATGCGGGCGGATGCGCGAATGCAGGGCCTGCATCCTGGCCTCCTGCTGGGATTTGATTTCCATGTCGGCCCGGTGCTGGAGAATCAGATAGCGCAGCCCCAAAATGCTGATGATGGCGGCGATCATCAGTGTGCGCACCATTAACGATTCGCGCCACGGCGGCCAGCGTTCGGCGATCAACCCCAAATCGTAAAGCGCGAAAATCATCATGTCGGTACCGACCGCGGTTACCGATAGCAGCAACAACACAACCAGTATTGAACCTATTGCGACCGACACCCGTTTGAGCAGGGGCGCTACCAGCTTTAAGACCACGACGCTGCTGAGAGAAATTGCGATCGCAAAGGCGGACAGCATGTTCAGATCCTGCCATGCCCGTTCATCAAAGACGGAATTGCGCCCGATGGTGATAATGATGGCGATCAGCTCCGCCAGAAAAATGAAACGGATTGCCAGCCCGAAGGAGCCGAAGTCGGGCAAAAAGTGTTTGTCCTGAGTGTTTCCCTTGGGCATGGGGTCAGTTCATTCGGCCGCCACTCAACGAACATGCTTGGCCGGCACGTGCGGGCGGCGGATTGCGCCACTCGCCGGAGGGAGAGGATACGCTTTTTAATGACTTCACCGCCGGATTTAACCGTGAAGAATTAAAGGATTGCAAGGATTTTCTGACAAGAGACTGCATGTTTTCATTATAATATTCAGGGAGGAAATTGTTATCTATTTTAGGCACAAACCTCCTGATTCAATTATTTGACACCTCAAGTATACTTTTACTCCCCAGGTGCCCGCTCGCCTGCCGGGGGAGGCCAAAAAAAACCCCCCGTGTCTGACGGGGGGCTGAATACCCGGTTCGGAATTCGGGGTGGGGGTGCACAAAGGAGAGTCCGAACCAGGCAACTCACTTCTCAAGTGCAAACATAGCGCCGCAATGGGGCCGCCACAACGTCTTACCGACAGCCGGATTGCGGTTACAGATAGGCGGCGCGCCGCAGGAGATTTGGCCGTTTTGCGCGTCGGCATATTGAGAAACTGTCTCTTATACACATCT
>WGFP01000228.1 GCA_015492195.1 Acidiferrobacterales bacterium | reverse complement strand
GTGGTGCTCGACCCGCACAAAAACGAAATCTTCACCGCCACGCGCGGTCAGGGAGCGCAGCTCAACGAGCGCCGCATGCGCGTGAGCGGGGTTTCCGATCTTGGGCAGGCCTTGTTGAGTACCGGTTTCCCATTCAGATCGCATGAATATCTCGACCCTTGGATTGATACCTTGCGCGACCTGCTGCTTCATTCCAGCGGGGTGCGCCGCGCCGGGTCGGCGGCCCTGGACCTGGCCCATGTCGCGTGCGGACGCTTCGAGGCCCACTGGGAGTTCGGATTAAACCGCTGGGACATCGCCGCCGGCTGCCTGTTGATCCAAGAAGCCGGTGGACTGGTTGGCGATTTTTCCGGCGGACAAGGATATCTGGAAAGCGGGAACATCGTGGCGGGGAATCCGAAAATTTATACCGAGATCCTGCGGCGCCTTCAGCCGCACCTGCCTCCCGAATTACGGCATTAGCGGACCCGCACGATATTCGGCGTTATTCGTTTAAGACGTCGGCAAATACAACCTGCTCGAATGACCCACTGCGCTCAAGCACCTCAAGGGAGCGTACCAGCCGCGGCGGGGCATCGTCTTCCATTACATGAAGCCCGTATCCCAGCCGACACGTGCCACACATAACTAAAAGCGTCGCCGGCCGACGCGAGGCGGCAACCGCGGGCAACAACAAACCTTGGGTATAGCGGTCTCCCGCCGCTCCCTTGCCGACCGCGGGCTTGACCGCCACGGGCTTCACGTCGGGAGCCAAAAGTTCGATGCCCATTTCCAGGCTGTTTGTTTCCGGGCTCTTGATCCAGCGGGCCACGGCGACGCTCCATCGGCCGGGGTCCTCCGCCCGTTGCAGGCCCAACAAATCCCCCACCCGCACGTATGTTCCCGATTCCCCGTAACGGGCAAGAAACATGCCTTGCGGACCCACGTCCATCACGTGCCAACGATCAACACGGTAGATCTCTGCCGGACGGAACGTCCCGTTCATCGGTCGGGCATGGGTTTCTTTGTTCTCCGCTACCGCTCCCTCACCCGGTTCATCAAGTGGAATATAGGCCTCATCCTTTTGTTCTTCATCGCCCTCGAGGTCATGATTCATCCCGCTCGGTAAAGTGACTTGCTTGTCCTTTGTCTCTTCCGTTTCAAGCTCGGGCGCCGCAAAGGGTTTCTGTCCGCTGCAGAAGAAATGCACGGCGTTTAAACCCGTGCAGACAAAGATATGGCTGTTGCGCCGAACGCGCGAATGACGGCGCCGCGCGATCAACCCCCAGGATCGAACCATGCGCCGCAGCAGATCGAGACAGGCACTGTCAAGGCAGTCCACGCCAAGCTGGAGAGACTGAGCGGATTCTCCGTTTTGAATACGGTTAATAAATGATTGCACGGTTCGTACGAGCCTCATCGCGCTCAGCACCCGTAACGTCGGGTCAACCGTAGGCCTGCTGTCACGGGGAAACGGCACGGGCGGCGAATCGGCCGTCAGGTCAACCAAAAAATGGCCGACCGGCTTGGCCCTGTCAAATTCGTGCCGCAATTCGGCCTTGCCGGCCCATTTTTCAAGAAACAGATTAATTTGATTGCAATCGTTTTGCGGCAATTGATAGGGATTGGACAAACCGAGCAACAGAATCTGGAGGTAGCGCTCGGTAATCGTTTTTTCGTTTGCGCCGGCTGCATCGGCTGATGAATTGACCGGATCCAGATGTCTTTCGTT
The DNA here is from genome assembly GCA_015492195.1 of Acidiferrobacterales bacterium. Classification (GTDB taxonomy): domain Bacteria; phylum Pseudomonadota; class Gammaproteobacteria; order Acidiferrobacterales; family Sulfurifustaceae; genus S146-88. The sequence continues at coordinate 1,003 of WGFP01000228.1, read as the reverse complement.
TGCCTCCGCGTAGCGGTAGAGCTCGTGAATTTCTTTCCAGACGGTGGCGGGGTACGGCATGTACACCTGGTATGAACGTAACAACACTTCGCCCAGATAACGCATGGCGCGTTCCATCGCCAAGGTCTCCGTATGCTTTTTGTTCCACCGGATCCATGACTTCCGAAAATCATTGAGACAATATTTATAGCCGTAAGCCATTTCCATATGCAGTTGACGAATGAATTCCGCCAACTGACGCTTCTTCGGAGTTAGCGGATGCGCCGTGTGAGCAAAATGGGACTGTAACGCAGAGGACGCCGTGGCAACCGGGTCGCGATAAAGCTCCATGATCGCGAGACGATCGCGCACTTCGATATCCTGGCGATTGAGCGTATAAAGCGTCTGATAGATTTCGCGCGCCGCCTCCGCGCTATCGGCCAGCGGCAAGGAAGCCAACCAGGCGCGCGCGGCCTTCGGGTCGGTTTCAGCAAACCACGCCGACGCGCGTTTTGCGGGCACGGAAAGGGCAAGTCCAACCACGTTTGTCGTCCGGGTTAACCTAGTAAATCGTCTATTTTCATATTCTTATCAAGATATTATATACTATTGTATAAATTACTTTGAATAACCAAAGGAAAATTCATGAGTCTTGTCGCCGTCGTAGGGCTCGGCTATGTCGGGTTACCTCTTGCCGTGGCCTTCGGCAAGCTCACGAAGACCATCGGCTACGACGCCGATAGCGGGAAAATCAACGCCATCCAACGCCATATCGACCCTGCCAGAGAGGTCCCGACCCATGAATTACAAGCGGCCTCGAAGCTCGTAGTAACCGACAACCCTGCCGATCTTGCCGCTGCCGATTATCTTATTATCGATGTCCCCACCCCTATCGACTCCGCCCGTAAGCCCGACCTCAGGGCACTGGAGACGGCCAGCCTGACCTGCGGGAGTCACATGAAAAACGGCGCCACGGTGATTTACGAATCCACGGTCTATCCCGGCGCCACGGAGGAGGTGTGTG
>WGFP01000227.1 GCA_015492195.1 Acidiferrobacterales bacterium | reverse complement strand
GATCTCCATGCGGATGCGCGAGGCGGCCTCGTCCACCAGGTCGATGGCCTTGTCCGGCAACTGGCGGTCGGTGATGTAGCGGTGCGACAGCGTGGCCGCGGCGACGATGGCGGGGTCGGTGATGTCCACGCCGTGGTGAACCTCGTACTTCTCCTTGAGCCCGCGCAGGATGGCGATGGTGTCCTCCACCGTGGGTTCGTCCACCAACACCTTTTGGAAACGACGCTCCAGGGCGGCGTCCTTTTCTATGTACTTGCGGTATTCATCCAGCGTCGTGGCGCCGACACAACGGAGCTCGCCGCGCGCGAGCGCGGGCTTGAGCATGTTGCCGGCGTCCATCGCGCCTTCGGCCTTGCCCGCGCCGACGACGTTGTGCAGTTCGTCAATAAACAGAATGACCTGTCCCTGCTGTTTGGCGAGATCATTCAACACGGCCTTGAGGCGTTCCTCAAACTCACCGCGAAACTTGGCACCGGCGATCAAGGCACCCATGTCGAGCGAGAGCACCCGTTTGTGTTTCAGCCCTTCCGGCACCTCGGCGTTGATGATACGGCTGGCCAGCCCCTCGACGATGGCGGTCTTACCCACGCCCGGCTCGCCGATCAACACGGGATTATTCTTGGTGCGCCGCTGCAGGATCTGGATCACGCGCCGGATCTCGTCGTCGCGCCCGATCACGGGATCAAGCTTGCCTTGCTCCGCGCGCTCGGTCAGATCGATCGTGTATTTCTGAAGCGCCTGGCGCGTGTCCTCGGCGTTCGGGTCGCCCACCTTCTGCCCCCCACGCAGATCCTTGATCGCGCTCTCAACGCCGTCTTTGGACACGCCGGCTTCTTTCAACAGCCTGCCGAGCTCGCCGCGGTCGTCGAGCGCCGCCAACACAAAGAGCTCGCTGGAGATATATTGATCGCCGCGCTTCTGGGCGTATTTATCGGTCAGGTTCAGGAGCCTGCCCAGATCATTGGAGACATGGACGTCGCCGCCCGCGCCCTCGACCGAAGGGAGGCGGTCCAGGGCCTGGCTCAGCTTGGTGCGCAGGGCATTGACGTTGACGCCGCATTTGGTGAGCAGATGCCGGGTGGTGCCGCCCTCCTGATCCAGCAACGCCGCCATCAGGTGCACCGGCTCGATGAATTGATGATCGCGCCCGAGCGCGAGGCTCTGGGCCTCGGCCAGGGCCAACTGAAATTTGGTCGTCAATTTGTCCATACGCATGGTGGACGGCACTCCCTTTGAAATTTGTATAAATTTTAAATGGGGGATAAGACCATGATTTCAAGGCCGAATGCCTCTTAGAGATCTCTCCATATATTATCCCGCCGCGCAGGCCCTTGTAATGAAAAACGATGCTTGCGGTGGTTATTTTCCGGCGAGCATCCGGGAAAGCTCGTTCAACAGCGTATCGACGTCCTTGCCCTCGTGGTACAGGGGCGGGAAAGCCTTGATGCGGGCCCGGCTGCGCATGAACACCGCGGCAACCGTGCGGCCCACCCCTTTGACGCCCTCGATGCGGAGGGGAAAGATCGGCGCATTGGTGGCTTGGGCAAGAAAGAAGACGCCGCGCCTGAGCCGAACCGGCGGTTCGTGATCCAGGTGGATGCGTCCATGGGGAAACAGGGCCACCACTTCGCCTTTGGCAAGCGCCCTTTGCGCCGCGCCCAATGCCACGCGCGAGTTGCTGTCACGTTCCACCGGGATGCACCCCACAATTTCAAAAAACCATTTAAGCCACCAGCGTTCGAACTGCTCGCGGGCGATCATAAACCGCAAGGGCCGGGGGCTGGCGGCGGCCATTAATACAGGATCGAGCCCTGAGACGTGGTTGGCGACCACAATCGCGGCGCCGTGACGCGGCAGCGGGATCACATCGGCGCGCAGGCGGTGGAACTTTTTGCAGAACAAACGGTTGAGGCCGTCCAGGCGATTCAGCCAGTTTCTGCCCCAATCCGCCACCTGAGCGGCCTCCGCCTGGCGAATCAACCATCGCCAAAAAAACCATATAACGGCGACAAACGCCGTCGTGCTTAAAACAATAATCAGTGTTGCGTCCATAAATAACGACAGCGGCATTCACCCCGAAGCATGGGCCGCCGCGCGGCCGCGGCGCTCATTGACGGTGGCAAGCAAAATAAGGCCGGCGACGAAAAATAAGGCCGTCCCCAACAGGGCGAGGCGGTGATTGCCGTGGGAAAGATAGGTAATCACGCCGTAGCTGATGGGTCCGACAATGGCCGCAAGCTTGCCGGCCAATCCCCAGAGACCGAAAAACTCGGCGGAACGCGCAGGCGGCGAGAATTGTCCGATCAACGCCCGGCCGGCCGACTGGCTGGAACCAAGCGCCACACCGATCAGGTTGGCCACGAGCCAGAAACCGCCGCGGGTCTCCGTGAAGAAAGCGAGCACCAAGGCAGCGATCCAGATCAGCAAAGTCAAGGCAAGCGTCGCCACCGAACCGAGGCGGTCCTGCAGCAATCCGAAGGCGAGCGCGCCGACCGCCGCGGTCACATTCACCACCAGGATCATACCAATCGTCTCCTGGGTGCTGAAACCCATCACCTGCTGGGCATACACCGCCGCCAGCACAACGACAGTGTAAATCCCGCTATAGTACACCGCGAGGGTCAACAGAAAACGGAACAGGTCGCGGAAATGGCGCGCGTGTGAAAGCGTATTGCGTACGCGCCTGAAACCTATCCGCAAATAGTTCTCCCGCGGCAGCAGCGGTTGGGGCACGGCGCGTTCCGGCAACCACAAAAACGTCGGCAATGCCGCCAAGGCAAAGGCGGCGGCGGTGATCCACATGGTTACCGGGACAAACTGCGTCGCCGCATGCCCCTGCCGTTCCGCCCAACCGATATAGGCCAGAGACAACCCAAGCACCAACAGCCCGCCGAAATACCCCAGCGCCCAACCGTACCCCGAGATCTTGCCCATGTCTTTTTGCGTGGCGATTTCCGGCAGAAACGCCGCGATCAGGTTCTCACCGGTGGCAAACATCAGGCTGGCGAGAATTACGAGGAACATGCCCAGCGCCACGTCGCCTTCACCGACGAATCCCAGGAGGGCCGTGAAGATGACGCATCCAGTTGTAGTGACGAATAGATAGCGTTTTTTATGCGCCCGATGATCCGCCATCGCGCCGAGCACGGGTGCGCTTACGAGCACAAGAAAATTGGTGACCCCCAGGGCCAGGGTCCACAACAGCGTGGCCGAACCGCGGTCGGGGGCGCCGTCGCCGCCCGCCACCACGCCGACAAAATAGGCGCTGAACACCGCCGTCAACACCACGGTCGTGTAACCCGAGTTGGCGAAATCATACATCGCCCAGGCGAATATCTCGCGCCGGGTTGCGAGCGCCGTGTCTTGTGAAGAGGAAGAATCAGGCGAAGATCCGGACACGGATCGCCACTATCCCTCGCGCGCAGCCGCGCGGTGCATGCTGGTGGAAAATGTAATTAGACCCCAGCGCGTCCGCCGGCGACATGGTGCGTATCTGGCTCCGATGAGGTTTGCTGTAGCGTGTCAATCTTGGCGCTGACGAACTGATACACCGTCTGTAAAACCTTCCTGCAATAAACATAAT
>WGFP01000226.1 GCA_015492195.1 Acidiferrobacterales bacterium | reverse complement strand
GTTATTACGCGTAATCTCAACATGTTTACCCTGATCGGGCTTGGCGTCAGCGTCGCCTGGACATACAGCTTCATAGCCGTGGTAATGCCCGGCATTTTCCCGCCGGCGGCATTCAATGAGGTGGGCGTGGTGCCGGTTTACTTCGAGGCCGCCGCCGTCATTACTACCTTGATCATACTGGGGCAGGTACTGGAGTTGCGCGCCCGCAGCAAAACTAATGCCGCCATCAAGTTGCTGCTGGGCATGGCGCCCAATACCGCCCGCATCGTTCGTGATGACGGCACCGAAGAAGATATCCCGTTGGAACACGTCAAACCCGGTGATACCCTGCGGGTGCGTCCCGGTGAGAAGATCCCGGTGGATGGGACGGTGATCGACGGCGACAGCCATGTCGATGAATCCATGGTCACAGGTGAACCGATCCCGGTGGTGAAAACCGCCGGCGAACGCCTCATCGGGGCGACGATCAACGGGACCGGCAGTCTGCTGATGAAAGCGGAGAAGGTGGGCGCGGACACCCTATTGTCAAAAATTGTCCAAATGGTCGCCGAGGCGCAACGTTCGCGGGCCCCGATCCAGAAACTGGTGGATCTTGTCTCCGGCTATTTCGTGCCGGCGGTGGTGGTCATTGCAATTATTACTTTTATCGTTTGGAACCTTTGGGGGCCGGAGCCCGCGTTGGCCTATGCCGTGATCAACGCCGTGGCGGTGTTGATCATCGCTTGTCCCTGCGCGCTGGGTCTCGCCACCCCCATGTCCATCATGGTGGGTACCGGTAGGGGTGCGATTATGGGCGTATTGTTCAAAAACGCAGAGGCACTGGAGCTATTGCGAAAGGTGGACACCCTCGTCATCGACAAGACCGGCACCCTCACCGAAGGTAGGCCGAAACTGGTTTCCGTGGTCGCGGTTGACGGCTTTCACGAACACGAGGCGCTGCGGCTGGCCGCCAGTCTGGAACGCGCCAGCGAACATCCGTTGGCCGAGGCCATCGTTCGCGGTGCCGAGGAAAGGGGCGTGAGCCTGGCCAAGGCCGACGACTTCCAATCGGTAACCGGCAAGGGGGTCACCGGTGAAGTCGAGGGCCATAAAGTGGCCCTGGGCAATCTCAGGCTGCTGGAAAGTCTGGGCATTGATGTCGGGGACTTGTCCCAACAGGCGGATAAGCAGCGGGCGGAAGGTCAGACCGTCATGTTTCTCGCCATCGACGGCAAGCCCGCGGGTCTAGTCGGCGTGGCCGACCCGATCAAAGAGACCACACCCGAGGCAATTCGTGATTTGCACAAGCAAGGGGTGCAAGTAGTAATGTTGACCGGCGACAATCAGACCACCGCCGGAGCCGTTGCCGCAAAACTCGATATCGACCGGGTGCAGGCCGATGTATTACCGGACCAGAAGGCCTCCATAGTCAAACAGCTCCAGGCCGAGGGCCGGATGGTGGCGATGGCCGGTGACGGCATTAACGACGCCCCGGCTCTGGCACAGGCACACGTCGGTATCGCCATGGGCACCGGCACCGACGTCGCCATGGAAAGCGCCGGGGTGACCCTGGTCAAGGGCGACCTGCGCGGCATTGTTCGTGCTCGGCGTTTAAGCCGCGCCACCATGCGCAACATCCGCGAAAATCTGTTTTTCGCTTTTATTTATAACTCACTGGGCGTACCGGTCGCCGCCGGCGTGCTCTATCCGTTCTTTGGGTTGTTGCTGTCGCCCATCATCGCCGCCGCCGCCATGAGTTTCAGCTCGGTGTCGGTGATCACCAACGCCCTGCGCCTGCGCCGGATTCGGCTCTGACGGCTGTGGCGGTGGAATATTGGTGGTTTCTGTCGGTTTTTGGGCGGGCAAGTACGTTAACTTCCACGGGCCTCATGGCTAACGAAAAGGAGTCTGCGCTATGAACGTCAAGATTATCGCAACGAAGTCATGCAGCCACCGGCCGAACCTGGAGCGCGAGCTTAAGGAGCTGGGCATCGCCTACGAACTCGTTTTTGTCGAGGATCAGCCGGACGTCACGGCACGTTATGGCATCCGCCACTCTCCAAATTTAGTGGTCGACGAGAAAGTGGTTTTCCGGGGCCATCCAAGCACCGGTGAACTCAAACAAATTTTCTCGGCACGCTGACCTGACAGTATTAATTCATTAATCCGGCACCTTGGGCGTCGGTGCGCCTGAGGTCGACGGTGCATGGGCCCGGTAGCCGGCGATAATTGCACATCGACGGGGTTTCGAGGATGACCGAGACATACACCTATGGCATGTGGATCGTGGTCGCCTTGAGTATCGGCCTGTTCCTGTTTTTTGCCTTCAGTTTCCTGGCCCCCAAAGGCCGGGCGGAGTGGCGCAACCTGGGGCTGGTGACCGCTTTTTTTGTGGCGCTGTTCTCCGAGATGTACGGCTTCCCGTTAACAATCTACCTGCTCACCGGCTGGTTGGGCGAGGCCTATCCGGTACTTGAGCCCTTTACCCACAAATACGGTCACCTCTGGGTGGTTGTGTTTGGCGGCTCCACCCTGGCATGGGCGACGGTAATGGGGCTGAGTCTGACGTTGTTGCTGGGCGGCTATGTCCTGTTGTCCAAGGGTTGGCGCCAGGTGCACAGGGCCCACGGGAAGCTGGTGGCGAACGGGGTATACGCCTTCGCCCGTCATCCCCAGTACACCGGGTTGTTTCTGATCATTATCGGTTTTCTGGTGCAATGGCCGACGCTGCTTACGGTGCTGATGGCGCCGATACTGGTGTACGCCTATGTGCGCCTGGCCCGTTCCGAGGAACGGATCATGTACGAGCGGTTCGGCCGGGCCTACGCCGATTATGCCCGGCGCACGCCGGCGTTCTTCCCGCCGCTGAATCGATGGCGGGCGTTCTTGCGGGCGCCGGTGCCGAATGTGTGAAGACGTACGCCTGGAATAGGCCGATGGTCCACAGGATGTCGAACGGTCTCTTTGCCGCTTGAATAGCAAACATCATAAGCGCCGATAGCAGCCATCAAACACGGCCAGGAGCCGACAGGAGACATTGATGCCGGTTGAACGCAAGCACTGCCAGTGCCAGGACACCCAGGGGCATTTCCTGCAGCGGGCGTTTGACAACCTGAAGCTGGAACCGGCGCAGCGCGAATTGCTGCTTGCCCCGTTCCGGGAGACGACAATCAGCATTCCACTGAGGGTGCACCAACAAGGCCGGGAAGTGCTCCATACTTTTTCTGGATACCGTGTTCAGCACAACCATGCCCGCGGTCCCTTCAAGGGCGGGCTGCGTTTTCATCCCGGGGTCAACTTGGGGGAAACCCGCGCGCTGGCGCGATTGATGACGTGGAAGTCGGCACTGGTGGATGTCCCGTTTGGCGGCGCCAAAGGCGGGATCGCCCTCGATCCGAAGACCCTCGGCGCCGACGCCTTGGAGGTATTGACCAAGCGCTTTACCCAGAAAATGGTGCCGCTGCTCGGCGTGCACCAAGACATCCCGGCCCCGGACATCGGTACCAATCCGCAGGTCATGGCCTGGATCCTGGAAGAGTACAGCAAGGCTCACGGCTACACGCCCGGCGTGGTCACCGGCAAGCCCCTTGAGCTGGGCGGCTCGGCCGGCCGGCTGGAGGCGACCGGTTATGGGGTGGCGTGTGTGATCCGTAAGGTCGCGAGTGAAATGTCGCGGCCGATAGAGGGGGCGCGGGTGGTGGTCCAGGGCTTCGGTAACGTGGGTTCACATGTTGCGCAGAGTCTGGCCCGGATGGGGGCATGCATCATCGCCCTTTCCGACTACCGTGGCGGGGTGGCGGCGGAGTCGGGGATTGACGTGTCCGCTGCGGTTCGGCATGTCGCGGAAGCGGAGTGGCTGGAGGGGTTGGCGGGAACCGAGCCCATCAGCAACGCCGAGCTGCTCGAATTGCCGTGCGACTTTCTGATCCCGGCGGCATTGGAGGCCACCATCAACTGTGACAATGCCTCGGCGATACGGGCCGCGGTGGTGGTCGAGGCCGCCAACATTCCTGTGACATATACGGCCGATGCGACGCTGAGGGATCGGGGAATCGTCATCATTCCGGATATCCTGGCAAACGCCGGCGGCGTTTTAACTTCATACTATGAGTGGGTGCAAAATCTCCAGGAATTTCCCTGGGATCGTGAGACGGTTCTACACCGGTTGGAGCAGCGCCTGTTGCGCGTTTATGAACAGGTGCGGGACCTCGCCCGTTCCCATCGGGTTGATCTGCGAACCGCGGCCTATGACTTGGCCATCGGGCGGGTCGCCAAGGCCATCACGTTGCGGGGTTTCTAGATGTATCCTAATGGGGATTTTTCGTCATGGTCCGGCTGTGACACTGGTAGCCGCTGTCAGCGCGCCTATCCTCGTATAGGCACTGAATCTTATGATTATCTTGACTGGGTTGAATGCATCATTCGTTTCATCTGATGGTTTTAGGGATTAAATGGATTACCCCCCATTTCGAATCTGGTTTCTAACCATAGACAGAGGGATGCCCATGAAATGGATCATTAAGTTTTGTATTTTGTTTGTCTTTCTTTTTATTTTGATTGCAGTCGAGACGCCGGTATTTGGAGCGGAAAAATATTCTGGAGAAGTGCTTTACAAGAAAAAATGCGGTTCATGCCATGAATTATATAAACCCGAATCGTTTACTGCCGGGGAATGGACTAAACATATACAGCATATGAACTCAATATCCGGACTAAACAAAAAACAGACTTTATTGATTTTGGAGTATCTTAAGGAAAATAGTAAAGACAGGATCAGTAATAAGAAAGAAAAATAGTACAGCCGAAATCAAGTGGCTGATTGACGCCGCTACCGCCTCAAGAAATTTTGTCGCAGTCGCGCCGCATATCACCCCGCATTTCACTGGATACGGAGGCGAATGATTGACGTGGAACGCCACATTATTCTAACCATCAATGCGGGCAGTTCGTCCGTCCGGTTCGCGGTGTTTAGGCATGAAGGGCGTCTGTCGCCGCGGTTGGCGGAATCACGCATTGATCTCCGCGACGGCGGTGAACAGGGCGCGTTGCTTGCGTTCTTGCAAACCCATGGTATTGCGGACGTTACCGTCACGGCCCACCGGATTGTGCATGGCGGTGGAAAGCTGACGGCGCCGTGTGTGATCGATGCGGACATCGAGGCGGAGATCGCGCGCCTCGCCCCGCTTGCGCCGTTGCACAATCCGCTCGCCCTGCGCTGGGTCCGTGCCTGTCGAGCCGTTTTGGGGAAAGACGTGCCGCAAATCGCCGTGTTCGACACCGGCTTTTACGCCGCCTTGCCGGAGGTGGCGGCGACTTATGCCTTGCCGCGGGATCTGCGCAGCAAGCACGGTCTGCGCCGTTACGGCTTCCACGGCCTGGCGCACCAGGCCATGTGGCGGCGATGGCGACGGCTCAAACCGGCCCTCGAAGACGGCGGGCGCGTCATCTCGCTGCAACTCGGGGCCGGTTGTTCGGTCACCGCGGTCGATCGCGGCACGCCGCGGGACACCTCGATGGGATTCTCGCCGCTGGAGGGGTTGGTCATGGCCACGCGCTCCGGCGATATCGACCCTGGATTGTTGATCTATCTGCAACGTCACGAGGGTTTGGGTCCCGAAGAACTTGACCATCTATTAAACAGGGCATCCGGCCTGTTGGGCGTCTCCGGCATGAGCGACGATATGCGCGTGTTACTGGACAGCGATCATCCCGACGCCCGTTTGGCGGTGGCGTTGTATTGCTACCGGGCGCGTAAGTACATCGGCGCCTATCTGGCGGCGTTGGGCGGCGCCGACGCCGTTCTGTTCGGCGGCGGCGTGGGCGAAAACGCCGCATCGGTGCGTGCGCAGATCCTCGCCGGGATGGACTGGTGCGGCATCGTGCTGGACGACGACGCCAACCGCGCGACCGTAGGCGACGAAGCCCGTATCAGCGCATCCACCGGCACGACCGAGGTGTGGGTGATCCCCGTGGACGAGGCCACGGTACTGGCCCGGGAGGCATTGAACGTTGTGCAGCAGAATCTTAATGAGGAGGATTGATGATGGAAACTGCGATGAAATCCAAGGTTGAGGAGGGCCCGCTTTCGGCGGAAGCGCTGCAGAAGATCGACGCCTACTGGCGGGCGGCGAACTATCTGTCCGTCGGCCAGATATATCTTCTCGCTAACCCGCTGCTGAAAGAACCCTTGAAGCTCGAGCACATCAAGCCCCGGCTGCTGGGCCATTGGGGGACCACGCCGGGGCTTAACTTTATCTACGTGCATTTCAACCGTGTCATTAAGGCGTATGATCTAAACGTTATCTATATTACAGGACCCGGCCATGGCGGACCGGGGCTGGTGGCCAATACTTATTTGGAAGGGACCTACAGCGAGGTCTATCCCAACATCGGGCGGGACGCCGAGGGCATGCAAAGGCTGTTCAAGCAGTTTTCCTTCCCCGGCGGGATTCCCAGCCACGTGGCCCCCGAGACCCCCGGCTCCATTCACGAGGGGGGCGAGCTGGGTTACGCCCTCTCCCATGCCTACGGCGCCGTCTTTGACAATCCCGACCTCATCGCGGCCTGCGTAGTCGGCGACGGCGAGGCGGAGACCGGCCCGCTGGCGACCGCCTGGCACTCGAACAAGTTCCTCAATCCGGCGCGCGACGGCGCGGTGCTGCCGGTGCTGCACCTAAACGGCTACAAGATCGCCAATCCGACGGTGCTGGCGCGGATCAGCCGCGAGGAACTGGAGAGCCTGTTTGTGGGTTACGGGTACAAGCCGTACTTCGTCGAGGGATCGGATCCCGAGGCCATGCATCAGTGGATGGCGCAGACCCTCGATACCGTGATCGCCGAGATCAAGGCGATTCAGCGCCAGGCCCGCACCCAGGGGGTTGGCAAACGCCCCCAATGGCCCATGATTATCCTGCGCACGCCCAAGGGCTGGACCGGCCCGAAGGAGGTCGACGGCAAGAAGACCGAGGATTACTGGCGTTCACACCAGGTGCCCTTCGCCGAGATGGCGACGAACCCGGGCCACGTGAAGTTGCTTGAACGGTGGATGAGGAGCTACCGGCCCGAGGAACTCTTCGATGACAACGGCGCGCTGATTCCGGAACTGGCGGCACTGGCGCCCCAGGGTGACCGGCGCATGGGGGCCAATCCCCATGCCAACGGCGGGCTGTTGCTCAAGGCGCTGAAACTGCCTGATTATCGCGATTATGCCGTGGAGGTGCCCAAGCCCGGCGCGGTGTCGGGCGAGGCCACCCGGGTGATGGGGACGTTTTTACGCGACGTGATGCAGCGCAACAGGGATGCGCGCAATTTCCGGGTGATGGGTCCGGATGAAACCGCTTCCAACCGGCTGGGGGCCTTGTTCGAGGTGACGGACCGGGCCTGGGTGGCGCAGACCCTTCCCGAGGATGACCATCTGGCGCCGGACGGCCGGGTGATGGAGATCTTGAGCGAACATACCTGCCAGGG
>WGFP01000225.1 GCA_015492195.1 Acidiferrobacterales bacterium | reverse complement strand
TGATTAGCCCTGCTTCAATCGTTTTACCAAGACCAACTTCATCGGCGAGTATAGCGCCCCGCGAAAGCGGGGAACGGAAAGCAAACAGAGCAGCCTCAATTTGGTGTGGGTTGAGGTCAACAGTGGCATTGAATAGTGACTGCGAGAGCTTCTCTAGCTTGTCGGATGAGAACCGCCTGGTCAGCTCGTAGGCGTAATATTTGGAGTGATAGTCGGTGCTCATTCGATTGTGTTTTTCCAGCCCTCTTAATCCGGTGATCCGGTGATCTCTCAGCCAGCCCCTATCAGCCTACGCCCTCAAGCTGCGCGTCAATGACGACTCGGGAAAAGGCTTCGATTTTTCTGCCGGGATCACTCATATCCGATTAACAGCGCCTATCTTTTATTTTTAAGTCTTGTTGTCGGTGTGCTTGCGACCGAACTCAGGTTGCACGACGGGCTGACTTCGTTCAGGCCGCCTTCGACTTTTTCGAAGCGGTGATGATCCGCGCCAGGTCGCGTTTCGTCGCCCCCAGGGAGAACAGGGAGCGGATGAGCAGGTCGATGGACACGGAAGGATCGCCCGCCTCCATCTTGGCAACGCGGGACTGACTGGATCCGAGCTGCTCGGCGAGGTCGGTCTGCGTCAGCCTTTGTGCCTCACGGCGCTCGCGCAGGCTGCGGCTGAGTTCAAGCTTGAGCTCGATGTACTCGGATTCCTCCGGGGACAGGCCGAGGAACTCATCGGCGCCGCCGACCTTCCAGCCTTTCCGTTCCAGGCGTTTTCTCTTGGCCTTATTCATCGTATAACCTTAATCTGCGTTTACATTGATCGACCACGTACTTTGGCGTCTTGGCCGTACCTTTCTTGAAGACCTCCAGGATCACCACGGCATCGGGATCGATGCGGTAGATGATCCGCCAGGTCGCCTTCTCATCGTTGATGCGAAGCTCGTGGCACCTCGGCCCGATGGACGACATCGGCCGCGAGTGCGGCAGCGGCAGCTTTTCGCCCCGCTGCAACCGCCTCAACAGGAACCCTGCTTCAATCCGGGCGGCTTGTGATAACGGCGGCGTTTTGACCTCTCCGTGGAGCCACACCAGGGGTTTGTCCTTAACGCCCATACGCGAAGAAACAATATGTCAGATATGATATATTGTCAACCAGCTGGATCGGTCGGTGAAAGGTATCGTGAGGGGTTGAGGAGAGAGGAGTGAGAAAACGTCGGTAAATCTCAGGCCTGGACCACGATTAACGGCACGCGCATTTCCTGCTCGCTTAAGCCTCCGTGGGAACCGATGTGGACGTGGTAACGCTCGCCCGGGAGCCAGTCCTTGATGGTGTGGTTGCCGGTCATGGCCAGGGTGTAGTCGCCGATGCGCGATTTCAGTTGCGGGTGCGGCGGGCCGAGGCCGAAATAGCCCTGCGCAATCAGATCCTCGCTGCGGAAGAGGTGGGCATAGTCCGCCAACTCGGTTTGTACGTAGTCCTCGAATTGGCTGCGTTTGTCCGCGTGCACATAGCAATACGCCAGGCGGCGTTCGCCGCACAAGGGGATCAATAATGTTTCCTTAAGCCTCGGGTGGTCGTCGAGATCGATGCAGTAATCGGGGCCGCCGTCGATGAAGCCGTGGTCGGCGACGACGATGACCGTGGTGTCCGTCCCTTTAATCGCCTTCAGGAAGCGGCTGAAGGTCTTGTCGATGTCGGTAAAGTGGGCAGCGACTTCCGGGCTTTCGATGCCGTGGTCGTGCGCCAGTCTGTCGAGCTCGGACCAGTAGGCGTAGATGTATCGGCGTCCTTTGCCTTCGCGCAACACGTTCTTGATGGTTCTGAAAAGCCCGGCGAGTGAACTGTAGGCCCGGATGCCGGCCTTGCCGGCGTGGGCGGCGTTGAAGTCGGAGTAGGCGATCCGGCCGGGCGAGACGACAAAGGACGGGGCATTGATCCGGTCGAAGACCGGTTCGTGGCCGTAGAATTCGGCGGCGTCGATGCCCGCCGTCCCCAGGGGCGTGCCGGCGAGCCGCGGTCGAAACGGCAGCACGGCGAGGATGGTGCCGAGCTCGCTGAAATAGGTGAACCAGCCGGTGAGCCCGTGCTGCTGCGGCGCCTGGCCGGTCAGAAAGGTCGTGATCGCCGCGGCCGTGGTCGGCGGAAAGACCGAGGTCATGCCGCCCTTTAGGTGTTCGTGCAGGGCGCTGCCCTGGCCGGTTCGCACAAGGAAGTCGTGGCCCATGCCGTCGATGACGAGCAAAACGATATTTTTCGCCGCGCGCAAGGAAGCCGGGTCCAGGAGCTTCAGGGGCGGGTAGCGGGACGGCGCGCCGTCAAAGGCGCGGATGATCGAAGTCATCAGGTTGACGATGCCGCCGCCTTGGTAATCGGGCCGCGGACCGGGGATCGTCTTTTGTGCCGATCGCCTGGCGGGTGGTGTGCGGTTTCCTTTCATGGCTTACGTTTTCCGCCGCCGTGGTTTGTGAGGTTTGACGGTCTGCAAAAACGGGGGAGTTCAATTTAACGCGCCCCCTGCCGGCCGGTTTTAACAACACATAAACGTGTATGGGGAAACCCTAACACAGGTCGGCCAAGGAGAGGATGGGATGCTGAAAAACGGCTTGCTAAACAATCACCGCGATCTCCACGTCCCCTTCCTTGTGCATGACGTTGACGCCCACGTCCTGAGGATGACGCCGGAAGGCCAGGTCGATGACGGCATTGCCAAATTGCAGGTTTTTGATCTGCAAGCTTTGAAGGTATTCCGGCAGTTGTGGATGATCAAACAACAGTTGCGGCTTTTCGGGGGCGAAGGTGAGGCCGAGACAGGCCTGCAACAGATAGAACACGGTGCCGCTGGCCCAGGCCTGGGGCGCGCAGGCCACCGGATATAACGTCGGGCCCTGGCCGGGAAGCCGTTCGAACCCGCAGAACAGCTCCGGCAGGCGATGCAAATCCATGACGATGCTGGCATCGAACAGGCCGGTGAGGATCTGCATGGCCTTGTCCTTGAAGCCGTAGCGCGCCAGGCCCATGGCAATCAGGGCGTTGTCGTGGGGCCAGACCGAGCCGTTGTGATAGGCCATGGGGTTGTAGCGCGGCTCGCCGTCGGCGACGGTGCGCACGCCCCAGCCGGTGAACGAGGTCTCGGCCAGCAACGTCTCGGCCGCCTGCCTTGCGTATTCCGGGCCGGCGATGCCGCTGAACAGGGCGTGCCCGGCATTGGATGATCGCACCTTGCACGGACGCTTCTTGCCGTCGAGGGCAATGGCGTAGGTGGCGATCTCGTCGCACCAAAACGCCTGATTGAAACGTTCCTTGAGCCGATCCGCCTGCTGCTTAAGCTCGGCGGCGCGCGCGGTTTCGCCGAACACGGTAGCGAGGGTGGCGGCCGCCTGCTTGGCCTGGTAGACATAGCCCTGCACCTCGCACAGGGCGATGGGCCCTTCGGCCAGGCGGCCGTCCTGATGAAAGATGGAATCTTCCGAATCCTTCCAGCCCTGCTGCACCAAGCCGGTGGCGCTGCGGCGGGCATACTCCACGAAGCCGTCCCCGTCGCGGTCGCCGTAACGGTCGATCCAGGTAAGCGCCCGCTCTATATTGGGCCAGATCCCCTCAAGAAACGGCCGGTCGCCGGTGCGCTCATAATAAGCCCCGGCGAGCACAACAAACAGCGGCGTGGCGTCGACGCTGCCGTAATAGCGCTGAAACGGTACCTCCCCCAGGGCCGCCATTTCCCCCTTGCGTGTCTCGTGCAGGATCTTGCCCGGCTCGGCGTCCTGCTCCGGGATTTCTTCCTCCGCCTGGGTGGCGGCGAGAAAGCCCAGCACGCCACGCGCCAGGGCCGGGTCCAGCCACAGGAATTGCAGCGCGGTAATAATGCCGTCGCGACCGAACGGGGTGTTGAACCAGGGCACCCCGGCGTAGGGATAGGCGCCGTAGGGGGTCTGGGTGACCAGCATCTGCAGATCGGCGGCGGCGCGGTTGATCCAGTCGTTGAATTGCTCGTTGGAGGTGTAGATGTTGCCCACGGCGCCGGCGGCCGCGGTGACCGCGGCGGCGCTGTTGATCAGCGCCTGTTTGTAATTCAAAAGCGGTGATGCGCTCTCACCGTGTTCACAGGCGATGGTCAGGTACAACTCCTTTTCTCCCCGGGGCGGAAGCTCAAGAGAAAAGCGGACGCGGTTGTTGTCGACCTCGTCGGGCGTCATGCTGAACAGGAATCGGGTGTGCCGCGTCACCCCGTCCAGTCCGCGGTAGCCCAACCGCAGTTCCGGCCCGGCGTGTTGCAACGCAAGGTGTTCGCCCCGCCGTTCCCGCTGCACCCCGCGCACCTCGAACATGTCGGCGTAATCGGCGTCGACCTGGAAGTCGAGGACGACGCCGGCCGCGCGATCACCGTAATTCATGAAGCGCACGTGTTCGTAGAGCGCCCCTTCCCAGATCAGCTTGCCCCGGAAGATGTGCAGCGT
The DNA here is from genome assembly GCA_015492195.1 of Acidiferrobacterales bacterium. Lineage (GTDB taxonomy): Bacteria > Pseudomonadota > Gammaproteobacteria > Acidiferrobacterales > Sulfurifustaceae > S146-88. Next base: position 807 of record WGFP01000225.1, on the reverse strand, counting down.
GTCCTTGGGGATGACCAGCCGGCCGTCGGCGTACAGATCGGGGGTGGTGAGGTCCACGGTCAACAGGGTGTTGTCTTCCTTGACCGTGGAATTAAGCAGCATCGGCCGGGATTCATTGATGCTCAACTCGAAACGGGACAGAAAGCGCGTGCCCTCATGGTAGAGCCCCTGCTCGCCGATGCCGATATGCTGGATGTCGCCGTAGCGGTCGAACACCCCGAAGGTTTCCCCGTGCTTGAGCACGCGGGTGCGATCATCGGCGCGTGACGAGGTCGCCGCCACGTACCACCGGCCGCCGATCGCAATGACTTCTTCCATTTATATGTTGTGTGTCAGCTCACCAACCGCGGCCGATCGGCCGAGTTAATGATCACCCGGTACACCGCCAGATAATCGCGCGCCATGCGCCGGGCCGAGAAGCGTTGCTCAAACTCGCGCCGGCAACGCTGACGGCTCAAGGCGCCGACCCGCTCCACCGCGGCCAGCGCCCCTTCCATATCCTCAACGATAAAGCCGGTCTTGCCGTTCTCAATCACTTCGGGCACGGAGCCGCGGCGGTAAGCGATGACGGGCGTACCACAGGCCATGGCCTCAATCATAACCAGGCCGAACGGCTCCGGCCAGTCGACGGGAAACAGTAAGGCATAGGCGTTGCCGAGGAATGCATCTTTTTCACTTTCGCCGATTTCGCCGACATAGTCCACCAGCGGGTGATTCAACAGCGGTTTGATCCGGCTCTCAAAATATTCCTGATCAACCTTGTCCACCTTGGCCGCGATGCGCAGTGGCATCCCCGCGCGCGTGGCG
>WGFP01000224.1 GCA_015492195.1 Acidiferrobacterales bacterium | reverse complement strand
GGTTGAGCGAGGCCGACTTTAAGGCGAACCCTTTCCGGCGTTATGCGGCGTCGCGTTTTGATAACATTAAGGCCAACCAGGACCGTAACTATCTGCGTTACGCGGTCAGTCCGACTAAAGACGTGGACATCATTACTACGCTGTACAACAACGACTTCAAACGCAATTGGTATAAGCTCAAAGACCTGCGTAACGTAAACGGCAACACAATCAAGCTCTCCGCCGCCTTGGCCGGCGCGCAAAACGGCGAAGGCCTTGCCTGCCTGAAAGGCGAACTGGCCTGCACCTTGCGCGTGCGCGCCAACAATCGTGAGTACTACGCCAAAGGTATTGAATCCGTCGCTTATTACCGCTTTGGTTCAAATAAAGTTCGGCATGAGATCTCAGTCGGGCTTCGTTATCACCAAGATCAAGTCCGGCGTTTCCAATGGGATGATGATTATACTCAAACGGCCAATGGCACCATTTCCGGCATGACCCCGGGAACGCCCGGCGGTGCGGGCGACCGTCTGCAAAAAACGAAAGCCACCGCCGTGTTTGTTCAGGATACGATCAAGACCGGGGCCTGGACCTTCATACCGGGTATCCGATACGAGAAGCTGGATCAAACCTACGAAAGCCCCAAGGGCAGCCTGGTCGGCAACAATAATTTGAACATGACGGCCGGCGGTGTGGGCGTTTCCTACAAGTTCAATGAATCGTGGACCGGGTTTGGCGGCGTGCATCGCGGCTTTTCACCACCCAGCCCGAGGGGCGCGGTCACCAAAAACCTCAAAGAGGAAACCAGCACGGCTTTTGAAGCAGGCACCCGCTACACCAACCGGGCGCTGGCAGCCGAGGCGGTGGCGTTCTATACCACCTTTAAGGATTTGATCGTGGTCGACAATATCGGCGGCACCGGTACCGGCGATGATGAAAACTTCGGAAAAGTTAGGGCCTACGGTCTTGAATTGGCGCTTCAGTATGACGCGGGCATCGCCAAGGGTTGGAAGCTGCGCAATCCATGGTTTGTGAATCTGACTTACACCAACGCCGAACAACAAAATGACGCACAATCCACCGATGCCGAGTCTATTTTCAGTTTTGGTCAGAAAGGCAACAAGGTGCCGTATATTCCGGAGCTGCAACTTAGTCTCGGCACGGGTGTGGAATCAAAGCGCTGGGGCGCATTCATCTCCGGCAGCTACGTGAGTGAGACCTTCACCAGCGCCAACAACGTCGACAACCAAGTCAACGGTAACGGTGATCCCGATGCCCGCTTCGGCAAAACCGACAGCTATTTTGTGACCGACGTTTCAGCTTTTTATCGGCCCGCAAAAGGCGTAAAGGTGATCGGCGGCGTGCAAAACCTGTTTGATAATGAATACATCGTATCCAGGCAACCGCACGGTCCACGACCCGGTATGCCGCGGTTTATCTACGCGGGTATCGAGATGGAAATATAAATACAATCCCGTCACGGGCGGCAAGCCATTCGGCTTGCCGCTCTTATCTTTATTTACATGAGAGGCGATTGATAACCGATGAACATAGTTACCCTATTCCAACAAGGCGGCCCGGTAATGGTTGTGCTGCTCGTTCTATCCGTGTTGGCTACGGCCATTATCTTGGTAAAGCTGTATCAATTTTATCAAAGCGGGTTGCGCCAGTTGGGGTTCGTTGGGCACGTCGTCTCGGTATTGCGTCGCGGACAGCACAGCAAAGCGCTGCGTGTGTTGCAACAACAACGCAATCCCGTCGCCCGGGTAATGGAAAGCGCCGTCCAGTGCGGCGCCGATTCTCGCATGTCGGCCAAAGATATCGAGGCGGAAGTCAGCCGGGTGGGTTCGGCCCAGATTCGCAATCTCGAATCGTGGCTGCGGGGGCTGTCGGCGATTGCCCACCTAAGTCCGCTGCTGGGTTTATTGGGTACCGTAATGGGCATGATCACCGCCTTCATGCGCCTCGAAGAAGTGGGCAGTCGCGTTGATCCCTCGATCCTCTCCGGCGGCATCTGGGAAGCCCTGTTGACGACGGCCTTCGGGCTCACCGTGGCGATTCCGGCCATGGCCGCTTTTTATTACCTGGAGGGTGAGGTGGACCGGGTGCGTGCGGCAATGAAAGACGCCGTGATCAGGATAACGCTCTATTTCGGGAAAAGCCCGACCCGCGTGGAGACTCGCGATGACGCCAAACCCGAGGAGGAAACCTATGGAGTTTGAAGGCCGCTCGCGCATTCGTTCCCACCTTGATATCGCACCGCTCATCGACATCGTGTTCCTGCTACTGGTGTTTTTTATGCTGACCAGCACGTTTTTAGTGCCGGAGGCCATTGAGCTGGAACTTCCCGAATCCAGCAGCGCGAGCGTAACCGACACAACGCCCATTACCGTATCGCTGGATCGGACGGGCCGCCTTGCGCTCAATGGAGAACGCATTGAACTGGCCAAGTTGCGAGCGGCCATTGAACCCCTGCTAAAACAAGCTGCGGATTCCGCCATTACCCTGAAAAGCGACGCCCGCACCGAGGTGCAACAACTGCTCAAAGTGAT
>WGFP01000223.1 GCA_015492195.1 Acidiferrobacterales bacterium | reverse complement strand
GTTGAAATCCAGTGTTATCTGGGTGGTTTCAGCAATCCGCGGATAAAGTTCATCGGCAAGCCTGGCCACTTCGCGCCGGCGTTCCGTGCCGTTGATAATGCGTTCATATAGGCTGAAATGCCCGGCGGCAATGTAATCCACCAATACCTGACAGAATTCCTGCAGCACTTTCTGCGCCGCCTTGCCTCCCTTCTTCTCGTCATACGGCACAAGTCCCGCCACCCGGCAATACAACTTTAGCATTTCCGTGCGCTCGGCCAGAAGCTTGTTGATGATTTCCTTGGTGGCGGAACGACGTTCTGGGGTATCGGCTTGTCGGGTTTTCACGCTTTTTTGGGTTGGCGGCATGGTGCATCCCTTCTTCATGGATCAATCGACAAAACTATACGCTGTTCACCGTCATTTGTTAACGGACTACGCCGCTGGATCTAGCTTGCCAATAAGCTCAATAAGAATAATAACCTCTGACCTATTTCGCAAGTAATTTCACATGGGCATTCCGGGCAGCTTGCCCTTCATGCCTTGCAGCATCCGTTGCAGGCCGCGCTTACCCATCCGCTTCATCATTTTTTGCATCTGCTGGAACTGCTTGAGCATGCGGTTGATGTCCTGCACCTGGGTTCCCGAACCGCTGGCGATACGGCGCTTGCGCGAACCGCGAATGATCTCGGGCGCCAGGCGTTCCTGGGGCGTCATGGAATTGATCATGGCGATTAACCGCTTCACCTGACCGTCGTCCATCTGGGCCTTCGCCGCCTGCGACACGCCGCCCATTCCGGGAAGCTTGTCCATAAGGCCGGTCACGCCGCCCATCTTTTCCATCTGCAACAATTGATCACGGAAATCGTCAAGATCAAAACCTTTGCCCTTCTTGAATTTCTTGGCAAGCTTTTCGATCTTGTTCTGATCGGCGACCCGATGCGCTTCCTCGACCAGGCCAAGCACGTCACCCATGCCGAGAATGCGCGACGCCACGCGCTCCGGATCAAACGCCTCAAGGGCGGAGGTGGCCTCCCCCACCCCCAAAAACTTAATGGGTTTGCCGGTCACCTGGCGAATGGAAAGTGCGGCGCCTCCGCGGGCGTCGCCGTCGGTCTTGGTGAGAATCACGCCCGTCAAAGGTAACGCGTCATTAAAGGCCTTGGCGGTATTAACGGCGTCCTGACCGATCATGCTGTCCACCACAAACAGGGTCTCGACCGGGTTAATCGCTGCGTGAATTTCCCGGATTTCCTGCATCATTGCGCTGTCAATATGCAGGCGTCCGGCGGTATCGACAATCACCGCGTCAATCAGTTTCTTTTGCGCTTCCGCAACCGCTTCGCGCGCAATGTCCACCGGCTTTTGATCCGTGCGGCTGGGAAAACATGCCACGCCGATTGAGGCGGCGAGTCTGTGCAATTGATCGATCGCCGCGGGACGGTATACGTCCGCGCTTGTTACCAGCACGGACTTTTGTTCACGTCCGCGTAATTGATGCGCGAGTTTGGCCACGCTGGTGGTCTTGCCGGACCCTTGCAGGCCGGCAACCAGAATGACGGCGGGCGGGCGGGCGGCCAGGTTGAGCCGGTCACACGACTCGCCCATGAGCACCACCAGCTCGTCATGAACCACCTTGATCAGCGCCTGACCGGGGGTGAGGCTTTCCAGTACTTCCCGGCCTTCGGCCTTGTTGCGTACCCGATCAATAAAAGTTTTCACGACCGGCAGGGCGATGTCGGCCTCCAGAAGGGCCATGCGCACTTCCCGCAGGGTGTCGCGCATATTATCTTCCGTCAGGCGTCCCTGGCCGCGCAGCCGTTTGACGACGCCCTGCAGCCGCCGGCTTAAATTGTCGAACATATAATTTTCCTATCTAAATTGACCGCAAAGCCCTTGTGCAAAGGGGTGAAAGCCAACGCAACCTATGCCATCATGGACAATATTGGGCAGCGCGCAAACTATTATGACCAATCCTCTCATGAATTTCCTCGCCCTGGCGCTCTACATCAGCGCCGGGGGGCTATTATGGCTGCGCCTGGCACGCGGCGAACAGGTCGCCGGCGGCGTCAAAATCGGCATTTTCAGCTTAAGCCTGGGCGCCCTTATCCTGCACGCCGCCATCCTTTATAACCGCCTGCAACAAGACGATGGGCTGAATCTTTCGCTGACCGGCGCTTTCTCCCTGGTCGCATGGGTGGTCGCGTTCCTGTACCTGGCAACCGCGTTGTACCGCCCCATCGACAAACTGGGCATTATCATCCTGCCGCTGACGGGCCTTACCGTTTTGATTCAATGGTTGTGGCCGGGTCAAACCTTGCTGCCGCTTACTTCACAACCGCAAGTGATCCACATCGCCGTTGCAATACTGGCCTACAGCCTGTTGTGCCTAGCCGCGGTGCAAAGCCTTATGCTGCTGCTGCAGGAACGCGGCCTGCGACAAAAACATCCCGGCGGTTTTATCCGGGCGCTCCCCCCCATGCAGACCATGGAGCATCTTATGTTCCAGATGATCGGCTTCGGTTTTCTGCTGCTCACGTTCACCCTTGTCAGCGGGATTTTTTTCTCGGAGGCGTTGTTCGGCCAACCGCTCAAATTTACCCATCATATCACCCTGTCCGTGCTGGCCTGGGTGGTCTACGCCATACTCCTCATCGGTCACTGGTGGCTGGGATGGCGCGGACGCACCGCCATTCGCTGGACGTTGAGCGGTTTCACGTTGCTGGTACTCGCGTATTTCGGCAGCAAGTTCGTGCTCGAGGTTATGCTCGGGCGAACCGTGTAAAAATTCCAAGAATCCCCGTAATCCAGTAGTCAAAACAGTTCTAAACCGTTAGAATCCACCCCCATCCCGCAGCCAGGTCGGCTTGTCTGTGTGTCCCGGATGACCACCTACGCCAGGGTGGTTTTTTTGTGTTTCGGTTAAGTCTATGTCTCAGGTATGTTAAACAATCCCCTCCGCCTGATTACAAGCAGAAATTGGATTAAGCGGGCCCTCCCCTTCCTAAGCTGGGGAGCCGACTTGCGCGATAAAAAAAATCTGCGTGTAGACATCATTGCCGGCATCACGGTGGCCCTGGTGCTTATTCCGCAGTCCATGGCCTATGCCCAGCTCGCCGGTCTTCCGCCCTATTACGGTTTATACGCCGCGTTTCTGCCGCCCATGGTGGCCGCCCTGTTCGGCTCCTCGCGCCAACTCGCCACCGGACCGGTGGCGGTGGTCTCGCTGCTGACTGCCGCCGCCTTGGAACCCATCGCCAGCGCCGGCAGCGAGGGATACATCGCCTATGCCGTCACGCTCGCGCTGATCGTCGGTCTCTTCCAGCTGTCCCTTGGTCTGCTGCGCCTGGGCGTACTGGTCAACTTTTTGTCGCACCCCGTCGTTCTGGGTTTCACCAATGCCGCGGCAATCATTATTGCCACCTCGCAGCTCGGCAAAATATTCGGCGTCCAGGTGGAAAAGGCGGCGCGTCATTACGAGACCGTATGGAATACCGCCGTTGCCGCCGTTTCATCAACCCACTGGCCGACATTCTTCATTGCCGTTCTGGCTTTCGGCATCATGCTGGTGTTGCGCCGTTTGGCTCCCAGGCTCCCCAACGTGCTGATCGCGGTCGTCATCACGGCATTGATTTCATGGGGAATCGGGTTTGAAAAAAAGCAGGTCGTGGCGCTCGATCTGGTCGTAAGTGATACTGCGCGCAACATCGTGTCCCAGCAGATGAAACTGGAACAAGAATTGCCGGAACTTGAACAGAAAATCAAGGGGGCGGAGGAACGTCTTTCAAAAATTGTGGAAAAATACGGCTGGAGCAATAACCGTGCCCTTGCAGCGCAACATGCCTTGAATACCCTCAAGCTTGAACGCGACCGCCGCCTGGGCAGGGCGAAAGCCGATCTTAAGGAATTAAGAAACATCAGCTTTGAATACATCCAAAAAGACGGAAACAGGGCCGGCAAATTTTATCTCATAGGTCACGCTCCCGACAGCGTCAAAACCGACAACAGGGTGTGGCGCATCAACAGGATCGTAGACGGAAATACACTGGAAATGAGCAGCGGTGGAAAGGTGGTCGGCACCATTCCGCAAGGCTTACCGTCCTTTAAGTTTCCCACATTCGATCTGACCATCATGCTGCAATTGCTGTCCGCGGCCGTCACCATCTCGCTGATCGGCTTTATGGAGGCCATCTCCATCGCCAAAGCCATGGTCACCCGGACCAAACAAAAACTGGACGCCAACCAGGAACTGGTCGGTCAAGGGCTCGGCAATATTGTAGGCAGCATGTTTCAGAGCTACCCGACCTCCGGCTCCTTTTCTCGCTCGGCGGTCAACCTGGGAGCCGGCGCGGTAACGGGGGTCTCGTCCGTCGTGACCAGCCTTATCGTTGTTATCACGCTACTGTGGTTGACTCCGTTGCTTTACCACTTGCCGCAGGCGACCCTGGCGGCGGTGATCATGATGGCGGTGCTCGGTCTGGTCAACGTCAGGGCCGTCAAACACGCCTGGCAGGCCAACCGCAACGACGGCGTTGTCGCCGTTGTCACGTTCGTGTTGACCCTCGCGTTCGCGCCTCACTTAGACAAAGGTATCCTGGTCGGCATCGGGCTGGCGCTGATTTTATACCTCTACCGCACCATGCAACCGCGTATCGCCGTGCTCGCACGGCATCCGGACGGCACCCTGCGCGACGCCGAGTTGTTCGGACTGGAGACGTGCGACAATATATCCATGATCCGTTTCGATGGATCGCTTTATTTCGCCAATACCGGCTATTTTGAAGAGAAGGTTCAGGAACGGGTGGCCATGAAACCGGATCTTAAATACGTCATCGTCGTCGGCGAGGGTATCAACGAGATTGACGCGACCGGCGAGGAAATGCTGGCCAATTTAACCGAACGCCTGCAAAACGCCGGGATCGAAGTTCTGTTTACCGGTCTAAAAAAACAGGTATTTGACGTTCTCGACCGAACCGGCCTATATAAACGCCTGGGCGCCGAACGTTTCTTTCGCACGGAAGATATGGCCTTGGATTACGTCTGGAAGAAGCTCGGCAACCACCACGAAGTGGACTGTCCGCTCAACGTCGTTTGCCCGATTGAACAACCCAAATAACGCTTGCTTTTCGCTTCTTACGCAGCGTTAGAAGAGGCGGGGCGAAAAATGCTAGAATTCCGCTCCCGATGGCACAAGAGGCAAGCGGTCCTTGACTGACATCCCCGTGGGCGTCCTGATCGGCGCCCTGATTTTTCTGATCTTCCTGTCCGCGTTTTTTTCCGCCGCCGAGATCGGCATGATGACCCTGAACCGCTATCGCATGCGGCACCAGGCGGCATCCGGGCGTCGCAGCGCGCGCATCGCCGGCAAGCTGCTCGAAAGACCGGACCGACTGCTGGGGGTGATCCTGCTCGGCAATAACTTTGCAAACATTGCCGCCTCGTCCGTTACGACCCTGCTTGCCATCGAGCTATACGGAGAACGCGGGGTCGGCATTGCCGCCGGACTGCTGGTGCTTGTCATCCTGATCTTCGCCGAGGTGGCGCCGAAAACCCTCGCCGCATTGCACCCCGAAAGCATTGCCTATCCCGCGGGTTACGTTCTCCGGCCGCTCCTTAGGCTGTTCTATCCCATCATCTGGCTGGTCAATGCCATCGCCAACCGACTATTACGCTTGTTCGGCGTGTCCCTCGAGTCCAATACTTCCGAACACATCAGCACGGAGGAGCTCAAGGCCATCGTCATGGAGGCCGGCGCGTTCATACCCGAGGCGCATCAGGACATGCTGCTTGCCATTCTGGAACTCGAAAAGATTACCATTGAAGATGTCATGGTACCGCGCGGTAAGATCGAGGGGATAGACCTGGATGCCGACTGGGACAGCGTCCTCGATCAGTTAACCTCCAGCCGCTACACCCGTCTTCCCGTCTTTCGCGGCAACCTGGACAACGTCGTCGGCATGATACACGTACGCAAGGTGCTGAACCTGATGCGTAAAGGAAAACTGGATCGCGACTCGTTTCAACAGATCATCGCCGAACCTTACTTCATTCCGCAGGGGGCCTCTTTAAACAAGCAATTGCTCAACTTCAAAAAAACCCGCCGTCGTGTCGGGCTGGTGGTGGATGAATACGGTGATATCCAGGGCCTGGTGACCCTCGACGAAATCCTGGAGGAAATCGTCGGCGACTTCACCACCAAGACCATCGGAAAATTGGAAGACGTCCATCCGCAGGAAGACGGCAGCTATCTGGTCAAGGGTACGGTCAGCCTGCGCGATCTGAACCGGACGCTCGGCTGGGAGTTGCCCACGGAAGAATCCCGGACCCTAAACGGCCTGATCGTGGAATACCTGGAGGACATCCCGGAAGCCGGCACCAGCCTCATGCTGAACGGTTACCTGGTGGAGATCCTGCGCACCCGCGGCACCGCGGTCGAGATCGCCCGCATCCGCCCAGTGGATCAAGGCCCCGCCTCCAAACCGGAATCCTAGTTCAACCCCGAGTTTACTGTCTCGCAACATGCTGATCGAGTAATTGCCCGAAGCCCGCGCGCCAGAAAAGCGCTTTGCCCAAGAACAAGCCGCAGTATGGACGTGTCAGTCGGGCCACACGCGTCGGCCACTGGTACGGATCCCGTACCGGCCGCGCGAACTCGGCGGCCGGCGCGACCACCGGTTCCGCCGCCAGCTTGGCGGGCCTGGTTCTGACTGAAGCGCCGACTTCGGTCTTGCAAATGGGCTCTATGAGCTTTTGTCGACTCTTCGTCAGTATCAGTCATAGCGTTAGTACCTCGTTGATCAGTTGGTCGATCTCGGCAGCGGATTGGGCGCCGCGTTTACCCATGTCGAACACGCTTTTGCCCTCCAATGCACTGTGGCGATACACGGCACGCCTGCGTATGGCTGTATCTGCTACGGGCAACTCGAGTTCTGCGATCACCACGCGCATCAACCGGGACAGCGTCGTGCGCGACTCAAACTGGTTGATGACGAGCAGCGCCGCGAGCCGCGGGTTAATAACCCGCGCATCCTCGATTGCGCGCGTGATGTGCACCGTAGCCCACAGATCCATCGGCGAGGGCTGCGTGGGCACGAGCGCGACGTCGCAGACCCGTAGCGCGGCGCGGGTCTGGACCGCGTGCACGGAGGGTGGGCAGTCAATAATAAGGTGGGTGTGCCGCGGCGCCATGCGTCCGGCCAGGCCTTCCACGTCCTGCGCGGCGTCGATAACCGCAGGGCCGGTCTCGCGCCCGGCGACGGCATGCCACTGCAGCGCCGAGCCCTGCGGGTCGGCATCGAGCACCACAGTCGCGGCGCGGCGCGCAAGCGCAGCGGCCAGATTGACCGCGAGAGTGGTCTTGCCCGTACCACCCTTGTTGCCGACCATGGCGATCACCGGCATGGTCGTGGACCTTAGCCGTTGGTGCCCATCGAGAATAGGGCGTCGAGCCGTTCGGCGAAGCGGTGCTGTGCCGCGCCCAGCTCGTCGTGACCGGTGACATCGAGCGTCACGGTAATGCCCCCGAAGCGTTCCTTAGAACAGCGCCAACAGCTTGGGCGTAATATTTGGCGGTGCGCACCGCCACGAGCCGGGGGTGTCCCGCTTCGAGGCCATTCAGACGAGTAAATTCCGCCTTGGCCTCGGCGAGCTGCCGGGTGATCTCTCGGATATAGTGATGCGGTTTGCGGCCAACCTCGATCAGGTGCACGCGTTTGCCGATCTGCCCGAAGGGCTCGATACCGACATGTTCCCGAGCTGCTTGACCTACAGCGACACCGCCGGCTGCGCGCACGCAGCTCAAGTACCGCGCGGTCTCAAGCACGCGCAGCTGCCGCGGGGTGACTTGGCGCATCGGCACGGAACAATCCTCCGCTATCGGGCACCGGTCAGACCCGCGACGCGGGCGGCGAATTCGTAATCGGCCGGCGCAAGCGCCTTGCCGTCGCGCGCCTGGACGGTGACGTTGACGTATTTGGCGGCGAAGCTCAGATCCGGGAAATAGCCGTGCTCCTTCGAAAGCGTCTCAAGCGCATCGAGAAATACGCGCGTGGCCGCGTAGTTCTCGAATTCGAAGCGACGGAACAAAAGCGGCGGTCGCTCGCGGGCCTCCCAGCCGGGGGCGCAGGGAGCATCGGTGGATGACGACATATCGAGTGCCTCGCGCTTGGATTGATCGGTTTCTAGTGTACAACATACGACCGATTGACTCACCACATGGCTCTATGCACGGCGATGCCGTGCGCACCATGGCGCATGGCGGTATCGAGCAACTCGCGCTTCATGCCGCCGAGCGCGTACACCGGCAAGGGGTAGTCACGCGTGAGCGACTGGAATCTCGCCCAACCCATGCCCGGCACGTCCGGGTGGTCCGGCGTCGGCAGCACCTGCGACAAGACCACGAAACTGGCCTGTAAGTCGGCTGCGCGCGCAAGCTCGCGCGCTCCGTGGCAGGACGCCGCCCAGAATTCAATGGCCGGTCGTGCGGTGAGGCGCATTAACTGCTCGGCCGTAAGGTGGACACCGTCGGCGCCGACGCGCTGTGCCACCACGAAGTTGCCGTTCACCAGCACGCGCGCGCCGTAACGGTGCGCGAGCACTACCACGCGTCGCGCGATCTGCGCGAGCTGCTCGGTAGTCATGGCGCGTTCGCGCACCTGGATGAGGCGCACGCCGTCCTCCAGTGCCGCCTGCAGGCGCGCCATGAAACCGGCCACGCCGTAGCGGGCGGTATCGGTGATGGCGTAGACCGGCGGCAGGACCAGTGCGCGCAGTACTTTGTCATTGGCGGGCAGCAACGGTCCGACGCCGAGGTCGGCGGGATCCTCCCAGGACAAGCGCTGGCCCTCGCGCCCGCGCGGCATGCCGTGCCAGGCGAGGACGCGGAAGAAATGCAGGCGTACGCGCTTGTCGGGATATTCGTGCTCGTAGGTCAGCCACGGGTAGGCGGCGTCGAGTTCGACGCCGACCTCTTCGTGCAGCTCGCGGGCGAGTGCGTCTTCGGCGCGCTCCGCGTCTTCGAACTTGCCGCCTGGAAATTCCCAGTAGCCCGCCGAGGCTTTGCCGCGCGGGCGTTCTGCGAGCAGTACGCGCCCGTCGGCGTTCTGCACGACGGCCACCGCGACGTTCACCACGGGTTTGATCTGCTCCGCGGCGTTGATGATGCGGCCCATGGGTATCAGTCCGGCCAGATGCGCTCGGGGTGCAGATTGTCCCACGGGCGGTCGAGACTCAAGGGGGGCGATTGATCGGTCTGGCGCGCGAAGCGCGTGTTGCGCGGCGAGGGGGCGCGCGTCGATGCACCGTCCGCGTCGGGTCGCGCCGGGCGATTTTCGCGGACCTGTCGCAGGCTGTCGACCAACTTAGACGCCATCTTCTTGTTCATGGGGACAACACCTCCTCGATCACGGGCTCGACTGCGTTTGAGGCGAGCCGGCCGCGAGGACCAAGCTCATACACACCGCGGCCCTCGGGCGCCGCGGTGCGATAGTTCACGCGCCGGTTCCCATGGCCAAGCGCCGGCACCGAGAATTTCCGCGGCACTTCTTCCATATCGCGCAACATGGCGTTGCGTGTCTCGATCTGATTGAGCACCAGGTAGGCGCGCAGGGCGACATTGCACCCGTGGTCCCAAGGGTGCGGCGTGCGCTTACCATGGCAACGTTAGCTCTTGGCGACGTCGCTGTCGCGCCCGCCGAAACCGCCGTTGGGCTGCGTCGGCAGAATCTGCTCCACCTCCGCGTGCGGACGCGCGATGATATGCGCCGCCGCCAGGCCGTCACCCACGCGCTCGCAGGCATCGGCACCGGCACGGACCGCCGCGTTCACGGCACCGGTCTCACCGCGCACCAGCACGGTGACGTAGCCGCCGCCCACGAACTGCCGGCCGATGAGGCGAACCTCAGA